>CACZIP010000101.1 GCA_902781245.1 uncultured Coriobacteriaceae bacterium
TCGTCGGCATGTCGGCTGACGTGCGCTACGCGGCGGGAATCGACAAGGGAATGATCCCCGTGTGGGGATAGGAGTTACCCCCATCAACTTTACGCCGTCTCGATTCTGACATGACAGGCGAAGGGTTACACCTTGTATAATAGTCAATGTTTCAAGAGGGAATCGGGCGAAAATCCCGGACGGTACCCGCCGCTGTGAGCGTTAATGTTACGCATTCGCTTAGTCACTAGGGGAACCTGGGAAGGCGAGGATGTCGCAACGGTCGCAGTTTCGCGACGAACGCGAGTCAGAATATCTCGATACATAGGCAGGCTTGTCGAGCGGGGCTGCTCGCAAGGACCTGCAAAAGACGGCGTATACGGGCCGTGGCGTTTTTCGTCACGGCCCGTTCGTATGCAGTAAGGAAAAGGGAAGGCGAAAAGGGAGGGACCCAATGAACAAACAATCCAAATTGCTTTCAATCATCGTCGTGGCATTTGCGCTCGCGCTGATGTTCGCGCTGGCTGGTTGCGGCCAGCAGGCATCGAACTCGTCGGCCGCTGCGTCGAGCGAAAGCGCATCTGCGAGCGCGGCATCTACGAGCGCAGCGTCAACCAGCGCCACCAGCGCCTCGGCAACCGAACCGGCCGCCGATGAGGTCTCCTACACGATAACAATCGATGCGAGCGATGCCGACAAGGGCCTGTTGTTCGAGGGCATCGGCACGGCGAAGAAGGGCGCGACTGTGTACGATGTCCTCATCGACACGGAGTTGGACCTGTCGGTCATCACCTCGTCCGGCTCGACGTATGTTGACGGTATCGCCGATGTCGTCGCTTCCGAGGTTGGGCCCAACGCTGGCTGGTTGTTCACCGTTAACGGCGAGAGCCCCAACGTTGGTGCTGACGCTTATCAGATTTCCGACGGCGACGAGATCGTCTGGAAGTTCACTTCCGATTTCAGCGCGCAGTAATCACCTAGTCCTATGGCGAAGGGTCTGTTCGCAACATACCACCCAGCAGTGTGCATGCTGTTTTTCCTGACGGCGATCTGTTTCACGTTCTGCACGCAGCATCCGGTGTACGTTGCGCTGACCTGCATTATGGCGGGCGCATACCTCGTGTACTTGCGAGGCGTGCGCCCGTTCTTGCGCTCACTGGGCATGTTCATTCCCATGGTGTTGTTCGTCGGCATTCTGAACTCGTTGTTCAATTCGGCCGGGGCGACATCGCTATGGAAATGGGGGCCGTTCAGCGTCACCGTCGAGGGCATGTGCTACGGCCTTGCGGTCGGCGGCATGCTGGCCGCCATCCTGCTGTGGTTCTCCTGCTACAACGAGGTCATGACCGAAGACAAGTTCACGTACCTGTTCGGGCGCAAGCTGCCCACCATCTCGCTCATGGTTTCGATGATCTCGCGCTGGATTCCGCGCATGGTCAGTCGCGGGCATTCGGTCTACGACTCCCAGGAAGCCCTCATCGGCGGTTACGACCAAACGAAGAGCGGCAAGATGAAACGGGGCCTGCGCATGGCCACGGTCCTCACTGGTCTCGGCATGGAGGATTCCGTTCAAACAGCTGATTCCATGTGCGCCCGCGGCTACGGAGCAACGTCGCGCACGTCGTATGCGCGCTTCAAGTGGCACACGCGCGAGCGGATCGTTCTCGGTTTGCTGATCGTGCTGCTCGTGGTGAACGTGGTGTTGCTCGTGACCGGAACCGGGTCGTTCAAGTTCTACCCACGCGTGTCGGCCATTGTGCCGCTGTGGGGTTATCTGACGTATGCGCTGATGTTGGGCTTGCCGTTCTTGGTGGAGCTCGAGCGGTTCAAACGGTGATGAGGTGAGCGGCTCGACGGATGGAGATGGGGGACAAGCCGCATCCGCATCCGTCGGTTCGCTCGCATGACAGGAGGATTGGATACCATGCCCGAGTACGCGCTTGAAGTGCAAGACTACTCGTTCTCGTATGGGAAAACGGGCGTAAACGTGCTGAACGGCGTGACGTTCAGCTTGGACAAAGGCTCGTTCACGGCGCTTTGCGGCGTGTCGGGTTCGGGCAAGTCGACGCTCTTGCGCGCGTTCAAACCCGAGCTTGCCGTGGAAGGCGAGTCCAGCGGGCAGATCCGCGTGCTCGGCGACGACCCGTACACGCTGAGCCCCGTCGAGTCGGCCACGCGCGTCGGTTTCGTCATGCAAGATCCCGAGAACCAGATCGTGACTGACACGGTGTGGCACGAGTTGGCCTTCGGTTTGGAAAACATCGGCATGGACACCGAGACGATGCACCGCCGCGTCGCGGAGACTGCGCACTTCTTCGGCATCGGCGGCTGGTTCGACCGCAGGACCACCGACCTGTCCGGTGGCCAGAAACAGCTCTTGAACCTGGCGGCCATTGTGGTCATGCAGCCCGCTGTGCTGGTGCTCGACGAGCCCACATCGCAGCTCGACCCCATTGCCGCGAAGGATTTCTTCGACGTGCTCGAGCGCGTGAATTCCGAGCTCGGCATAACGATCATCATCATCGAGCATCGCCTTGAGGATGTGTTGCCGATTGCCGATCGCGTGTTGTTCCTGCAGAAGGGTGGCGTGCTGGTCTATGACGGCGACCGCGATGGTTTCGTTCGCATGCTCGTGGGGAACAGCGAGGGCTTCAGGGGCGCGCTGCCAGCGGCGACGCGCATGGCTGCTTGCCTGGACCGTGCAGGTCTGAACATCGACGAGGACGCTCCTTTCCCCGTGACGGTGCGCGAGGGCCGCACGTTCATCGCAGAAGCTGTGGAACATGCGCGCGAAGTGGATGGCTGCGAGATCGTGTCCCGTCCGATTGGGCGCACGGTTCCTGCTGAAAACGTGGCAATTTCCGCACGCGACCTGTGGTTCCGCTACACCAAGGAGATGCCGTTTGTTCTGCGCGGCGTCGATTTCGACGTCCACGCAGGCCGCATCGCAGCGCTCGTCGGCGGCAACGGCAGCGGCAAGTCCACGTTGCTCTCGGCGCTTTCAGGCATTCGCAAGCCGGAGCGCGGGCGCATCGCCAATCCGAACAAGCTGCATGTAGCCCTGATGGCGCAGAACCCGAAAATGCTGTTCGTGCATGACCGGCTGGTCGACGACTTCCTGGAATGGAAAGACATAGGCAAGTATTCGGAGAAAGACGTCGACGATATACTGGAGCGCTTCGGGTTGGCTGAGATGCGCACGCGGCATCCGTACGACCTTTCGGGTGGCGAGACGCAGAAAGCTGCGCTTGCCAAGATTCTGCTGCTGAACCCTGACGTGTTGCTGCTCGACGAGCCGGTCAAAGGCATCGATGCGCTCGCGAAGAAGCAAATCGGCGAGATCTTGACCGACCTGGCCGTCAACGAAGGCAAGGCGATCTTGCTGACGGCTCACGATCTGGAATTCGTGTCGGAAACTGCGCACACGTGCTCGATGATGTTCGGGTGCGAGGTCACGTGCACCCAAGACGCGCACGGCTTCTTCGTGGACAACCTGTTCTACTCCACACCGACGGCGCGCATTGCGCGCGGCACGCTCGAAGGGTGCGTGACCACAGCTGACATTGCCGCTTCGTTCGATGCGAACGGAGGCTCCGACCATGAGTAGCGCTGTCGTGAACGAGCGGCCGAAAATGGGCAAGTTCGGGCGCTTCATGCGGGCCATCGAGCCGGCGGTGCTTGTGGCGCTGCCCATCGTCATGTTGATTTGCGCATGGCTGCATGTGCCGAACGCGGCTTTGATCACGAGCGCGTGCGCCATTGTTGCCCTCGTGCCGTTCTTCGCGAGTTTCGAGGCCGAGCGTCGTCGAGCACGCGACATCATGCCGATCATCGTCATGACTGCATTGACCGTCGCCGGTCGTTTGATCTTTGCTCCTGTTCCGGCCATCAAGCCTGTGACTGCGCTCATCATCATCACAGGGTTGTGCTTCGGACGCGATGAGGGGTTCATCACCGGCGCACTGGCCATGCTCGTGTCAAACATCTTCTTCGGGCAGGGGCCGTGGACGCCCTGGCAGATGTTCACGATGGGTCTCATAGGCTACCTTGCCGGAGTTTTGGGAAGCCACGGATTGCTGAAGCATCGCTGGTCGATTGGCTTGTTCGGGTTCCTGATGGTGTTCCTCTACGGGTTCATCTTGGACACATGGACCATCGTTGGCTTCGTGTCTAACGCGAATGCTGCGAGTGTGTTCACCACCTACGCCGCTGGTTTCGCCAACAACCTCGCGGGGGCGATTGGCACGGTGGTCTTCCTCATACCCATTGCGATCTCCTGGCCGCGCATGTTCAACCGCATCAAGAGCAAGTACCAGATAGGTCCTGCTGCATAAAGCATGCCATTTGGCCTGTCTCCAATGGCACGCCTTGCTCAAACACGGTGCAATAAAATGCTATAATTTGCGTAAAAATTGGCATAATATCGTGAAAGTGCGCAAATATGAATAGCTTTGTATTCAAGGCAGGCAGGCTTCCCGGCGAGACCATGCGCGACGTCGCCGCTCGCGAAAAGCAGCTGCGCAAGGCCAGGCGCTTCACTCAAACGCAACTTGCCGAGAAAGCGGGTGTGAGCCTTGGGTCGCTTCGCCGCTTCGAACAGACGGGGCAGATCTCGTTCGAATCGCTTGTGTCCATCGCGTTTGCGCTTGGATGCGAAGACAGCCTAGAGCACCTGTTCTCGAAGCCGGCATACACCTCGATCGAGGAGGTGATAGCCGATGCCCGGAAAGCCCGATGAGAGTCTTGCCGTGCTGATCGGCGATGCGCGTGTAGGCACGCTCGCCGAAACGCCTGACGGGCTCGTGGCGTTTCAGTACGATTCTGGGTGGTTGCGCAGCGGCTACTCGATTAATCCCTACAGCCTCCCGCTCAGCGACGAGCTGTTCGTGCCGAAGTGGCATCCGTTCGACGGGTTGTTCGGGGCGTTCAACGACAGCCTTCCCGATGGGTGGGGCGCGCTCCTGCTCGATCGCATGCTCGCCGAAGCAGGAATCGATCCTGCGCTTGTTGGACCTCTGGAAAGGCTTTCGATTGTCGGCTCGAATGGTCGCGGGGCGCTGTGCTATGAGCCCGAAGCCGGGTTTCCGCTGAAGCTGCAATCATCAGACCTTGACGAGCTGGCGCAGCTTTGTTCCGACATCCTCATGAACAAACCCGTAGCTGATTTGGATGCCGTCTATGCAGCGGGCGGTTCATCGGGTGGCGCAAGGCCGAAGGCGTATGTCGAAGATGAGGATGGTGCTTGGCTTGTAAAGTTTCCTGCGCGGATGGACCCGCTTGAAGCGGGTTCGCTCGAATACGATTACATGGCCTGTGCTTCTGAATGCGGAATCCAAGTGCCCGAGTTCAAGCTGTTCCCGTCCGAGCTTTGTGGAGGGTACTTTGCGACGAAGAGGTTCGATGTACGCGATGGCAGGCGGGTGCATATGCTTACCGCCTCGGGAATCGTCGAAGTATCGCATCGTGAGCCGGTTCTTGATTACAAGAGTCTGTTCCAAATCTCGTATTTCCTCACCGGAAGTCGCGCCGAAGCAGAGCAGTTGTTCAGGCTCATGTGCTTCAACGTTTTCGCACGAAACTACGATGACCATGCGAACAATTTCACGTGGCTTTGCGAGCAGGGGGAATGGAAGCTGTCGCCAGCGTACGACCTTACGTACAGCGCGGGCTTCCACCGGGGTCATATGACATCGGTGCGCGGCTCGGGAGAACCGACGATGGATGATGTACTTTCGCTCGCGAAAGAGGCGGGGCTTCCAGCGGCGGCATCCAAGCGTGTTGCGCTTGATATTCGTGATGCATGCGGCGATTTGCTTGCACGGCACGGGTTGTCTCACTCATAGCTGATTGCAGGCTCCAGCTCCAGAAGCGCCGCGTAGTGCTTGATGTCGAATTCCTCTGGCGCGATGTCTGCGAGCATCTTCACATGCTCCTGCTCCCAGCTTTTCAGGTCGGCATCTGGAAGCGATGCGCCAATCCCGCGGCAGGTTTTCATCCGCCCGTTCCAGCTTTCTCGCGTGAACCGAACGCTCAGCGGGAATTCTTCCCGATAGGTCACCTGGAAGTACTGGCCATAGCATTCAGGCAGCTCGATTGGATGCATCGTCTCGCCGGCGCCGCTCCAATCGGGGCTGTACTTGAGGGCAAGACTCTCGCTGGCTCCCGCAATCTCGTCTTCGAACGGCAGCCATGCCATATAGAGAAGCAGCAACCGTCCGTCAGGCTTGAGGACATCTCGGAAAAGCGGAGCTGTTCTTTCGTGGTCGAAGTAGCTGAAGCATTGGCAGGCCGTCACAACATCGAATGAGCTTTCGGGGAAGCTCATGTCCTCGGCCGCCGCCACGTGGTATTCGATGTCCATCCCGGTCGAGAGAATCCTGGCCTGTCCGATTTGGTTCTCCGACACATCCACGCCCGTCCATTTCGCACCGTACCGATGCAGGTTTCTCGGGAGCACGCCGGTTCCCGTACCGACATCGAGTGCGACCTGCCCGCTGATGCACAGGTTGCGGGCGATTATCCGCTCGTAAAACTCTTGCGGGTAGATGTCGCGGTACTTGGCGTAGTCAACCGATGTTCGTCCGAAGTCGAATTGCATCGCTCGCCTTCGCTCGGGTTGCTGCTACGCGCCGGCAGCATCGGAATGCTGTTGATGCGACCGCTCGTACACGCGGTCGTCAATCGCAGCCAGCACGATGTCGCCGATCACGTTGGTGATGTTCTGCATGCCGCCCAGGAACACCTCTGCCGCAATCGCCATGCCCAGCATGTCGAAGGCGTTGGCGAACTGCAGCATGATTAAGACTCCGATGAGGATCGAACCCGGTTGATTGGGCGCGCCCAATGACAGGAAGAACACCAGGACGCCGATGCCCGCAATGTCTATCCACGTAAGGTCGATGTTGGAGAAGGTGATGAGCAACAAGCTGACCACCATGATGAGGTAGCAGTTACCGTCCAAGTTGAGCTGCGCGGTGATCTGCAGGCTGTTCTTGATGCGGCTGCGGTTCATGCCGTAGTGCTTCGCGCAGTACCGGACGTTGAACGGAACCGCGTCGATGGCTGAGCCGATCTTGAGGTTTTCGATTATCAGCGGCGGCATCTTCTTGGCGAATGCGATGACCGGTATGCCGCTAATTCGCAGCCGTATGGCGTACG
>CACZIP010000102.1 GCA_902781245.1 uncultured Coriobacteriaceae bacterium
AAGTGGCACAGCGTTCCCTGGGAGCTGTGTGCCATTTTGATAAGTGGCACACAGCTCCCAGGGAACGCTGTGCCACCCATCTCATCATATTAGGCAGAAACCCTCTCTGTTTCTACCTAATTATAGGCACAAATCGGCAGCAAATCGCAAGTCAGCCAAGGTTAATTCACCATCCTCAAGTTTGCTGCCTAATGCACGTGATTGAATGGTTTCGAGGGTAAATGAGAGAGAAGGAGGTGTTCTATGGCTAAACAGCTAGTCGTAGACCCGAAGAAGTGCGTTGCATGCCGCACGTGCGAGCTTGTCTGCTCGTTCAAGCACAACGAGGAGTTCAACCCGCGCCTGAGCAACGTGTCCGTGTTCCATTACGAGGAAGCGGCCATCACCGTGCCCATCATGTGCATGCAGTGCGATGAGGCCAGCTGCGCGGCGATCTGCCCGACCGGTGCGCTCAAGCGCAACGCCGAGGGCGTCATCACGCACGACGCCAACAAGTGCATCGTCTGCAAGATGTGCGTCAGCGCATGCCCGCTGGGCAACGTTTCGTACTCGGTTGCCAAGAAGAAGATCTTCAAGTGCGATCTGTGCGACGGCGAGACGTGGTGCGCAGTCCACTGCCCGACCGGTGCGATTTCCGTCGTCGACCCCGACGAGGTCCCCGACAAGAAGAAGCTCGCCGCTGACAAGCTCAAGGCAGCTGTTGAGGAGGTGTGTGCATAATGACACGCGGAAACGGCTGGATCGGAACGATCCTTCGCGTCAACCTGACCGAAGGCACCATCAAGAAAGAACCGCTCAACATGCAGGACGCCAAGGACTACGTCGGCGCACGCGGTTTGGGCACCAAATACTACTGCAACGAAGTCGACCCGAAGGTCGACCCCCTGTCGCCCGAGAACAAGCTCATCTTCATGACCGGCCCGCTCACCGGCACCGCCGCATGCTCTGCCGGTCGTTACGAGGTTGTCTCGAAGGCACCGCTCACGGGCACCATCGGCGCTGCCAATTCCGGCGGCCACTTCGGCCCCGAGCTCAAGTACGCTGGCTATGACGGCATCATCTTCGAGGGCAAAGCCGAGACGCCTGTCTACCTGCACATCGACGACGAGCTGGTCGAGCTCCTTCCGGCTGACGACCTGTGGGGCCAGGGCGTGCACCCCGTGACCGAGGCCCTCGAGGCCAAGCACGGCAAGGTCCACGTGGCCACCATCGGCCGTCCGGGCGAGCGCATGATGCTGTACGCCGGCGTCATGAACGACAAGAACCGCGCTGCCGGCCGTGGCGGCATGGGCGCCGTCATGGGTTCGAAGAACCTCAAGGCCGTCGTCGTGCGTGGCACGGGCGGCGTGAAGGTCGCCAATCCTGAGAAGTTCATGGAGGAAGCCACCAAGGCCCGCACCATGCTCCGCGCACATCCTGTCACCGGCGAGGGCCTAGCTGCCCTCGGCACCGAGATCCTCGTGAACATCGTCAACGAGGTCGGCGGCCTGCCGTTGCACAACGGCCGTGACGGTTCGTACTGGGACAAGGCCGATGACACGTCCGGCGAACGCCTGGTCGAAACCCATCTCGTCAAGAACCAGGGCTGCTTCGGCTGCACCATCGCCTGCGGTCGCGTGACCAAGATCGAAGGCCGCGGCGACCTCGACGGCTTCGGCGAGGGCCCCGAGTACGAGGCCGGTTGGTCTTACGGCGCTGCCTGCGGTGTCAACGACATCGGCGCCATCGTCAAGGCCAACTTCATCTGCAACGAAGAGGGCATGGACCCGATCACCCTCGGCTCGACCGTCGCCTGCGCGATGGAGCTCTTCGAGATGGGCGCCATTCCCGAGTCCGACATCGGCTTCCCGCTGCGCTTCGGCGACGCCGAGGCCATGGTCAAGCTGACCCAGATGTGCGCCGACGGCGAAGGGTTCGGCAACATCATCGGCCTGGGCTCGTATCGTCTGGCCGAGAAATACGGTCATCCTGAGCTCTCCATGTCCACGAAGAAGCAGGAAATGCCGGCTTACGACGGCCGCGCCATCCAAGGCATCGGCCTCGAGTACGCCACCTCGAACCGTGGCGGCTGCCATGTCCGCGGCTACATGATCAGCCCTGAGGTCCTCGGCCTTCCGGTCAAGCTCGACCCACAGGTCACCGAGGGCAAGGGCGCACTGCTCAAGACCTTCCAGGACCTGACGGCTCTGTGCGACTCGACGGGCATCTGCCTGTTCACCACGTTCGGCATCGGACTGCCCGAGATTGCCGGCCAGTACCGCGAGGCCGTGGGCTCCGACGAGACCGACGAGGAGATCCTGCTGAAGGGCGAGCGCATCTGGAACCTTGAGAAGCGCTTCAACATCGAGGCAGGCGTCGAGAAGGACACCCTGCCGCCGCGTCTGCTGCGCGAGGCGCTGCCGTCCGGCCCCGCCAAGGGCAAGGTCAACGAACTGCAGACGATGCTCGCCGACTACTACGCGGCCCGCAACTGGACGTCCGATGGCATCCCCACCCAGGAGAAGCTCGACGAGCTGAACCTGACGTACTAGTTACAGAGAATCGGGTCGGAGGGGCTGTCCCCTTCGACCCGACTTCGAACGGAGCTACCTATGCTCGTCAAGTTCTTTGCAACATATCGCCAAATCACTGGCTGCAAAACATGCGACGTTCCCGCGCCCGGGAGCGTCCTTGCGCTTATGGAAGACCTTTCCGAGCGTTGGCCCGAGTTCCGTGACCTCATCTTGAACGAGGACGGCACCGACAAGGGCGACGACGTCATCATCATGGTCAACGGCCGCCATATCGAGCATCTCGACGGCGTGGCCACCAAGCTGACCGAGCAGGATTACGTCGCCATCACCCCTCTCGTTGCCGGTGGGTAATGAGTCGTTGGGACTGTCCCAACGACTCATTGGAAAACGAGGTATCTATGACCGAAGTCAATCATGCCTCGAAGATTGCTGAGATCATCGAGGCGTATCCTGTTGACCAGCGTTTTGCACTTGCTGCGATGCAGGACATGCAACACGCATTCAACTACATTCCCGAAGAGGGTCTTGCGGCGCTAGCCGAATACCTTGGCTGCCCGCAAGCCCAGCTGTATTCCATGGCGACGTTTTACAAAGCGTTGTCGCTCACCCCGAAGGGCGAGCACATCATCAAGATCTGCAACGGCACGGCGTGCCATCTTCGCGGCGCCATGAACCTGGCCACCGAACTCAAACGAGACCTCGGCATCGAGCCTGGCGAGACCACCGAGAACGGCGAGTTCTCGGTCGAGCTCGTCAACTGCCTGGGTTCGTGCGCGCTCGCTCCCGTCATGGTCGTCGACGGTAACTATCACAACAAACTGCGCGTCGAGCAGATCCCCGGCATCATCGAAAGCTATGCCGCATCTGGAGCCGAGGAGGTGACCGCAAATGATTAACGGAACCGAGAGGATCCTCGTCTGCTGCGGCACCGGCTGCATCGCTAACGGCGCACTCGGCGTGGCCGACGCCATCGAGCGCGAACTTGTCGCGCACGGCTTGTCTGACGAGGTGAAAGTCGACGTCAGCGTCGTGCGCACAGGCTGCTCGGGCGAATGCGAGCAAGGCCCCATCGTGCGCTTCATGCCACGCGACCTCATGTACTACCGCGTGAAGGAACGCGATGCCGCAGCCATCGTCGAATCACTCGAAGGCGAACCCGTCAAGAAGCTTCTCTTCAAGAAGGACGGCGAAACCTACGAGCACATGGACGACAACCCCTACTATGCCTTGCAGCACAAGGTCGTGCTCAAGGACGTCGGCATCATCGACCCGCTGTCACTCGACGACTACATCGCACGCGGTGGCTACGAGGGCCTGAAGAAGGCGCTTGCCATGACGCCCGACGAGATCATCACCGAAGTCGAGAAATCCGGCCTGCGCGGCAAGGGCGGCGCCGGCTTCCCCACCGGGCGCAAATGGCGCACAGCCGCCGGCTACGATGTCTTCCCCAAATACATCGTCTGCAACGGCGACGAGGGCGACCCCGGCGCATTCATGGACGGCTCGACGATGGAGGGCAGCCCGCATGCCGTCATCGAGGGCATGATCATCGGTGCGCTCGCCATCGGCGCCGAAGAGGGCGTGCTCTACATCCGCGACGAATACGCGCTCGCACGCGACCACATCCAGCACGCCATCGACGACGCATACGCAACCGGCATCCTGGGCGAGTCCATCATGGGAACCGACCACAAACTCGATCTTTCCATCGTCCGCGGCGGTGGCGCGTTCGTCTGCGGCGAGTCGACGGCGCTCATGGCGTCGATCGAAGGCCGCGTGGGCGAACCGCGCGCCAAGTACATCCGCAGCGTGCAACGCGGCTTGTTCGACCACCCGACGGTGCTCAACAATGTCGAGTCGCTCGCATCTATTCCGACGATCCTGCGCGAAGGCGGCGAGGCGTACGCCCAGGTGGGCACCGAGCGCTCGAAGGGCACGAAAGTGTTCGCCATGGTCGGCAAGGTCAAGCACACGGGCCTCGTCGAGGTCCCCATGGGCACCACCCTCCGCACGCTCATCTACGACATCGGCGGCGGCATCATCGACGATCGCCCGTTCAAGGCCATCCAGACCGGCGGCCCGTCGGGCGGCTGCATCCCCGAAGAGCTGCTCGACCTTCCCGTCGACTTCGACACCCTCGTCGAATACGGCGCGATGATGGGATCGGGCGGCATGATCGTCATGGACGACCGCTCGTGCATGGTCGAGGTCGCGCGCTACTACGTCGACTTCCTGTGCGAGGAAAGCTGCGGCAAATGCACGCCGTGCCGTGAAGGCCTGCGCCAGATGCGCGCCATCCTAACTGATATCTGCGAAGGTCGCGGCAAGCCGGGCGACATCGAACTGCTCGAGCGCATCGGGCGCACGATGCAGGACGCATCGCTGTGCGCCCTTGGTCGCACGGCACCGAACCCCGTCATGACCACCATCAAGTTCTTCCGCGACGAGTACGAAGCGCACATCGACCGCAAGGAATGCCCTGCGGGCGTCTGCGCCGAGCTGACCCAGTTCGCCATCAAACCCGATGCCTGCACAGGTTGCGGTTTGTGCTCGCGCGCCTGTCCGGCTGGTGCCATTTCGGGCGGCCGCAAGGAAGTTCACGTCATCGATCCGGCCAAGTGCATCGCTTGCGGCAGCTGCCGTGAGGCATGCCGCTTCGATGCGGTGCTGACCGAGAGGAGGCCCGCATGAGCGACATGATCACTGTGACCATCGATGGTATCGAATGCACCTGTGAAAAGGGCGAATACATCTACGACGTCGCTAAACGCAATGGTATCAAGATTCCGACGCTGTGCCGCCACGACGCGTTCGAAGACCACCGCGCATGCTGCCGCATCTGCATCGTGGAGGTCGAACAGCGCGGTCGCACCAAGGTCGTCACCTCGTGCGTCTACCCCATCGACGGCGAATGCGAGATTCGCACGAACTCCGAGCGCATCCAGGAAGAGCGCGCCGTGCTTTACGCGCTGCTCGGCCATCGCGCTCCCGAAGCCGAGCTCATCGGCAAGATGAGCCGTCGTCTCGACATGAACGGGTTCGAGCGTCTGGTGTCGATTGACAACGAGAAGTGCATCCTGTGCGGACTGTGCGTGCAAGCATGCAACAGTCTGGGCACGGGCGCCATCTCGACCGTGCTGCGCGGCACCGAGAAGAAGGTGGCGACGCCCTACGATGAGCCTTCGAAGTTCTGCGTCGGTTGCCTGAGCTGCGCGAACGTATGCCCCACTGGCGCCATCGAGTACTCGCAAACCGATACGATTCGCACGATTTGGCACCGCGATTTCGAACTTCTGCATTGCGCGGAATGCGGCGAGGTCATGGGCACGGCCGAGTCGGTGCGCCATGCAGTCGGCCCCGACGGCGAACTGCCGACCATCTGCGATGCGTGCCGCAAGAAGAGGCTCGCGAACGAGATGATGGCAACATATCGTTACGTGTAGTCAGCGAACCTGGTCGAAAGGGTCAACCCCTTTCGACCAGAGCTGTTATACGCCACCGCATAAGTCGAGTTGACCCCTCGCTGCGGCGGAAAGGATGAGCCGGAGCGCTTCCCAATACCCACAGCGCCCCGGCTCATCTATACTTTAACACCATACCGAATACTAATGAGCACAATCGTCATTAGAATGAGGAATTGACTATGAATTTCCCGCACCGTTATGACCGCAATAAGATCGCTCTTTCCGAAGAGGAATGTGCCGCGCTTGCCGATAAACGGATTGTTGTCGTCGGCTGCGGAGGATTGGGCGGCTCGGTCATCGAGGCACTCGCCCGCATAGGCGTCGGCAACCTGCGCGTCATCGACGGCGACGTGTTCGACGAGAGCAACCTCAACCGGCAGTTGCTCTGCACCGAGAACGAGCTTGGACGTGAGAAAGCCGTTGTGGCTGCTGAACGCATACATGCAATCAATGGCAACGTCGAGGTTGAGCCCGTTGTGACGTACCTAGGCGAAGCGAATGCTGCCGCCTTGTTCTATGGCGCAGACTGCGTTGTCGATTGCCTCGACAACCTCGAGGCGCGCTTCTGGGCGGCACACGCTTGCCAGAATCTCGGGATCCCCATCGTGTACGGCGCCATCGCCGGCTGGTTCGGCCAAGTGTGCACCGTCTATCCAGGCGACCCCTCGTTCGCCTGCGCATATGGCGAACCTTTCGAAAGCGGTGGAGAAAGCCAACACAAGAAGCTGGGCAATCTCCCCTACACCGCTTACGTCATCGCCGCCATTCAAGCTGCAGAAGCCGTGAAAGTCGTCTTGGGAAAGCCGGGGCAGATTCGCAACCGCCTGCTCATGGTCGACCTGCTCGACGGCTCGGTCGACGACATGGAGCTGAGGTAACGCCTCCATGCTGGCAGCGGACGCGAATCGAATCGACCTCGATTGCGGCATCTCGTATGCGCGTATTGCCTCCTGGCTCGACGACGAGCTGGCCCTTCCACGTGAGCAGGAATGCTGGGTCTATACCCTGGGAGACCAAACTTGCACAATTGCCCTCGAGCCACTCGAGGACCGCCCGCTCGGAGCCGTCCGTCTCGAGCGATCTCACCTGACCGCACACGGGGACCGCGACGCGCTCACCTCTTTCGAAAAGCTGTTC
>CACZIP010000103.1 GCA_902781245.1 uncultured Coriobacteriaceae bacterium
GAACGCCGCATAGGAGACGACCATGTAGTCGAACGTGTCGCCTCTGGTCATGACGACGGGGATGTCGAGTAAATCCTTGAGGTAGATGTCGCCCTTGCCCTCGAGGTTGCGGTTGCCTTCCTGGTACCAGATGTAGGGCTGCTCGGTTTGCAGGGCGATGGCCGTCACGCCTTGGGCGACGAGCTGTTCGCAGCGTTGCTCGTACGGCCCGCACCACACGTCGAACACCATGTCGAAATCGTTTCTCAGCAGGGCTTCGATGGGCTGTTTGTCCGACAGGCGCACGTATCTGATCGTGCTTTCCAGGTGCGTGCTCTGATACGTGCCGGCGAGCGAGTACAGCTTGAACATCGCGTTGTTCTGCCAGATCTCCTGCACTCGCACGTCGCGGATGCCCGAACTGCCCAGCGCCCGGCAACGTTTGACCGTACCTTGGATGCTCGTCTCGATGTAGGACATCTCCTCGAAGAAATACTTTCCCGCCTCCGACAGCACGGGCCTGTTTTTTCCGTACGTCTTGCGGTCGATGAGCTCGACGCCGATCTCGCGTTCGAGCTCCATCATGTGCTTGCTCAGATTGGGCTGGGTGATATGCAGCTCGGCAGCGGCTTTGCTGAAGTTCAGGTGACGGGCAAATACGAGAAACTCCTGTATGACCTCTGTCCGCATGCGTTCTCCTTGTATGGTGGGAAATGGCCTCTTAGGCTCGTCCGCGCCACGTCAAACCATGATGTCAACCTCATACATTATAACGTTTTGGAATAATAAATCGAGAAACTGTTCAAGTTCATGCCGAACCCGTTGGAGCGGTTGCAACGTTTTTACGCAATACTATCTTCAGCTCCAGGGCGAGTATTTACATCGGTTTCGATGTCAGGTATCCGACCCTCGTTTACCTGGTTTGCGCGCGTGCGCGGTGGGATCGACGGCCTGCTTGAATTTAGGGGTCTTTGGGTTGTCGTACACGATCAGACGGCGCACGCGCGTATACCAAATCCCCCCAACTCGTTTTCGGGCAGGTTCGGCGGCACGGTGGACGCGCCTGCGCGCCGCCGTCGAGCTCGCACGTGTCGACTTAAGCCACGTTCCATTTCTATGCCGGTTGTGAATGAAATCATATTCGCAAGAGATTGAATTTGCCGATAAACTATCATCAATGAGCACAATTCAGGTTGCAGGGAGCAGCTCGGCCGTTTTCCGCTGCGCGCGTGATTGCAGGTGCCAATGTGAAAACCAGGTTAAGCACGTTGCAATTTCAACTGGTTGTTCAATACTTCGTGAACTAAATCGCCGTAGCAACTGATACTTGTATCAACCAGTACATATGAGTTATCTATGTAGGTGGAGCGGATAATCTTCGGATTGTCCGCTCCCTATTTGTGGGAGGATAGAGATGAGGATAGGAATTCCAAAAGAGAGAGGAGAGGGCCAGACGCTCGTCTCGGTGGTACCGAGCGTCGCCGCCAAGTTGATGAAGCTCGGCTACGACGTGTGCGTCGAAGAGGGTGCCGGCTTGACAGCCGACTGTCCGGATTCGCAGTACGCCGACGTGGGCGTTGAGGTCGTCTCGCGGGAAGAGGTATGGGGGTCCGATATCGTGACGTTCCTCGACCTGCCCGGCGATGAAGAGCTTTCCCTCGTGAAGAAGGGCGCGGTTCTCATCGGGCGCATGAGCCCGTGGGGCAACGATGCGCTCGTCGAGAAGCTGCAGGGCATGGGCGTCACGGCGCTGGCCATGGACGCGGTACCGCGTATCTCGCGCGCCCAATCGATGGACGTGCGCTCCTCGATGATGAACGTCGCGGGCTATCGCGCGGTCATCGAGGCGGCAAGCGCGTTCGGTCGCTTGTTCACCGGCCAAGTGACGGCTGCCGGCAAGATGCCGCCTGCCAAGGTCTACGTCATCGGCGTTGGCGTTGCGGGTCTCGCGGCCATCGGCACGGCCGGCTCCATGGGCGCGGTCGTGTCCGCCACCGACGTACGCCCCGAAGTGGCCGACCAGGTCGAATCGCTCGGTGGCACGTTCGTCGAGATTCCCGTCAAGCAGGAAAGCGCCGACGGCTACGCGAAGGCCCTCGACGAGGAGCAGCAGCGCCTCACGCTCGAGGTCTACACCGAGCAATGCGCCAAGAACGACATCGTCATCACCACCGCGCAGGTGCCCGGACGTCCGGCACCGCTGCTGGTCACCAAGGAGGCCGTTGCCGGCATGAAACCCGGCTCGGTCATCGTCGACATGGGCGCGAGCGCGCTCGGCGGCAACTGCGAGCTGTCGAAGGTCGGCGAGGTCGTGCGCACCGACAACGGCGTGACGATCATCGGCTACGACGATTTGCCCAGCCGCCTTCCCGGCCAGGCATCGCAGCTGTACGGCCAGAACATCGCGAACTTCTTGAAGCTGGCAACGCCGGCGAAGGATGGCGAGCTGGCTCTCGACATGGACAACGAGGTCCAACGCGGCGTTACCGTCACGCTCGACGGCGAGGGCATGTGGCCACCGCCTCCGGTGAAGGTCTCGGCCGCGCCTGCGCCGAAGGCCGAGGAGAAAGCCGCGGCCGCTGATGCAGCAGCCGATGACGAGGAAGAGCCCGACACGAGCGGTCGCTGGGGTCTCATGTGGTGGAAGGCGCTGCTGGGCGTGTTGGCTGCCGCGCTGATCGTCGCGTCGCCTCCGAGCGTCGCGGGCCACTACATCGTGTTCATGCTCGCCTGCATCGTGGGCTTTTACGTCATCACCAACGTCACGCACTCGCTGCATACGCCGCTCATGTCCGAGACGAACGCCATTTCGGGCATCATCATCGTTGGCGCGATTCTGCAGATCGGCTTCGACAATCCAATCGTCACGGCGCTTTCGTTCGTAGCGATGGCTATCGCTGCGATCAACATCTTCGGCGGCTTCACGGTCACGCGCCGCATGCTGAAGATGTTCGAAAGGAGCTCTGACGAATAATGAACGATTTCATGTTCGGCACGTTCCTCGAAGTGCCCGATAGGCTCATCGCGGCGCTCGAGCATTTCGAGACGCTCGCATACCTGCTCGCAGCGCTGCTGTTCATCTTGGCGCTCGCTCAGCTTTCCCGTCAGAAGACGGCCCTGCAGGGCAACCGCCTCGGCGTCATCGGCATGACGCTCGCGCTTGCGGCAGTCATCATCGTCGCGGTGCTGCAAGACACGACCGCCATGGGCTTGACCATCGTGCTCATGGTGCTTGCGCTCGTCATCGGCGGTGCGTACGGCATCTGGAAGGCGAACCGCGTCCAGATGACCGAGATGCCGCAGCTCGTGGCCATGCTCCACTCGTTCGTGGGTGCCGCTGCCGTGCTCGTCGGCTTCAACTCGTTCCTCATCCAGCCGGGCGTCGAGCAGTACTCCGGCTTGACGCGCATGACCGAGAACGCCTTCCACATGGGCGAGATCGGCCTGGCGGTCTTCATCGGCGCCGTCACGCTCACCGGCTCGATCGTGGCGTTCCTCAAGCTTTCGGGAAAGATCTCGGGCAAGCCGCTTACGCTTCCCGGCCGCAACGCGATCAACCTGGTCATGCTGATCGTCATCATCGTGTGCATCGTCTGGTTCACCATGACGGTCGGCCGCCGCGCGGGCATCGTGCCGCTGGCCATCATCACGGTCGTATCGCTCGTGCTCGGGTGGCACCTCGTCATGGCCATCGGCGGCGGCGACATGCCGGTTGTCGTGTCGATGCTCAACTCGTACTCTGGTTGGGCTGCAGCCATGGCCGGCTTCACGCTGGGCAACGACCTGCTCATCATCACCGGCTCGCTCGTGGGCTCTTCGGGTGCGTACCTGTCCTACATCATGTGCAAGGGCATGAACCGTTCGTTCATCTCGGTCATCTTGGGCGGTTTTGGTGAGGGTGCTCCCACCGCGGCCGCCGAGTCGAAGGACTACGGCGAGCATTCCGAGATTAATGCGGTCGAGGCCACGCGCATGCTGCTCGACTCGAAGAGCGTCGTCATCACGCCCGGCTACGGCATGGCCGTCGCTCAGGCGCAGTATCCGGTGGCATCGCTTACGAAGATGCTGATCGATCGCGGCATCGACGTGAAGTTCGGCATCCACCCGGTCGCAGGCCGCATGCCCGGCCATATGAACGTGCTGCTGGCCGAGGCGCGCGTGCCCTACGATTCCGTCTACGAGATGGACGAGATCAACGACGATTTCGGCGACGTGGACACCGTGCTGGTCATCGGTGCGAACGACACCGTCAACCCTGCTGCCGAGACCGAGCCCAACTCGCCGATTGCCGGCATGCCGGTGTTGCGCGTGTGGGAGGCCGAAAACGTCATCGTCTTCAAGCGTTCGATGGGCAACGCCGGCTACTCAGGCGTGCAGAATCCGCTGTTCTACAACGACAACACGGTCATGCTGCTCGGCGACGCGAAGCAGAGCGTGAGCGACATCATCGCCGAGCTCAACCGCACGGCAGGCGCATAAATCTCACAGGGCATCGTGCCACAGCCGTTCAAGAGTCGTCGACATTGCAACAAGAAAGGCCGCTCATGCGAGCGGCCTTTTTCATTGCGTCGACAGGTTTCGCTTTATGCGATCTGGTCGCCGGCGGTGGGGCCGGGTGCTGAGGTGTAGACGGCGTCGACGGTGACGAAGCAGCCACCCTTGGACTTGATGGGCAACCCCATGCTCTCAAATGCGGCGTCGACCCATGCCTTCTGTGCTTCGAACTCCTCGCCTTCGTTCACGTAGCGGGCAGTGCCGTGGATCTCGTAGGCTTCGGTGCCCTGCCAGAACACGACGGCGACCTTGGGGTTTGCCTGCACGTTGGCGAGCGTCTTCTTGAAGAACTGGTCGGAAAGGTAAATCGTCTCGTCGTCGATGACGGCCTTCATAGCGACGATGCAGGTGTTGGGCTGCGCGTCGAGCGATGCCGTGCTGAATACGACGTCCTTTACTTCCTTGAACAGCTTTTGGACTTCTGCGGACATGACTGCCATGGCGGTCTCCTTTCGACGTGGTTCGTCCATGCATCAGTATAAGCCAGCGTGGCAGGGGGGACCGGCGGCTTTTGCCTTGCTTTGTCGTTCGTTGGGAAGGCTGGTGCCCAATTGTGTCGTGCCGCAAAAAACTTGTTATGCTTCGCCAGGCCTTGGAACGGCTCTATTGAATACAATTAAGCTACCCGTCGATGATGGGAGCATCAAAGTACCAGCGAAAGGGAGATGGCGGTGAAGAGGGTTTACAAGCGTTTGGCAATCCTGTTCGCAGTGTTGGTTATGTCAACGGGTTTATGCATCAGCCTTGCTGCCTGTGGCGGTGTGAGCCAAGAAGACGAGCAGATGATCAACTCTGAGCTCGACAAAGAATTTGGAACCTTGAAGAATCCTACTCAGGATACTGTGAATGCGCTATTTGGAGATGACGCCTCCAAATTGGAAGAGTTTTCGAAATACGGAATCGACCCCATCGAAATGCTGAGGCACGCTTTCGGGCATCTCGATTACAAGGTTGACGGCATCAAGGCAGAGGGCGATAAAGCGACTGTCAAAGTAACGCTCACCAACGTCGATTTCCAAGCTGTCGCGTCTCAATTTGCTAGTGACATGCAGAATGACGAAGAGCTCAGGGCTCAAGCGACCGCAGCCTTGGTATCTGGAGACGAGCAAGGGGCATATAAGGTTTTGTTCGACAAGCTGTACACGGCTATCGACGAGTCGGACAATCTCGTGTCATCCACTGCTGAGTTCCAACTGGAGAAAGAGAACGGCCAATGGGCCTTCGCCGAAGAGGGCTACAAAGAGCTCGCTGCAGTCGTTCTCGACACTATCGATCTGTCCCCATTGGTTTAAGCGCACGCGATAGCCGTCCCAATGGTTTTGGGCATTATTTTTCGAAGAGCCTGCGCGCAATACGTGGGTTCTTTCTTTGCCAGGAGTATTATGGATACCCATGGGGGAGACTGTGGTGGACAAATCGCAAGACGGCGGGCCGAAGAAGGAGACGATCTGGAGCTTCCCGTTCGTTGCGCTCATGTGCACGAACTTCTTCCAGAGCATGGCAGCGTTCATGTGCAACACGACGTTGCCGGTCTACATCGACCACTTGGGTGCGACGGCCGATATCGTCGGCACGGTTGTGAGCGCGTTCGCCCTCACGGCGTTGTTCATCAGGCCGTTTGCCGGCCCTGCGTTCGATAGCTTCTCCAAGAAGCGGCTGCTCATCATCGCCCAGGCCATCATCACCATCTCGCTCTTCCTCTATGGAGTGGCGGATTCGATACCGTTCCTCTTCTGCGTGCGCCTTCTGCACGGCATAGGCATCGGATGTTCGGGACCGCTGGCGATGTCGCTCGTGTCGGAGTTCCTGCCCATCAGCAAGATTGCGAGCGGAATCAGCATCTACGCATTGGCGCAGTCTTTCGCCCAGGTCATAGGTCCCGCTGTTGGGCTCTGGCTTGTCGATGCCGTCGGGTTCTCGCCGGCGTATTTCCTCTCGTCAGCTTTTGTGCTTGTTGCCATGGTGGGCGTGTTCTTCTTGAAGGAGCCCGTCCGCGAGCGTTTGCCTTACCAGTTCAAGCTCAACCGCATGTTCGCTCGCGAAGCGGTTAGCAAGGCCTTCGTGCTTGCGTTGCTTGCCATCTCGTTTTCGTGCACTGCGTCGTACCTGGTGCTGTACGGCTACTTGCGCGGCATCGAGAACATCGGCCTGTACTTCACGGTGTATGCAGCTTGCTTGATTGCCACGCGTCCCCTGTTCGGAACGCTTGCTGACCGATGGGGCGCCGAACGCGTGCTGCTGATCGGTGTTGTTTGCTTTGCGGCGTCGTACGTGCTCTTGTTCACGGTGGAGGATTTCGCACGCTTGATCGTCGTGGCGGTCGTCGGCTCGGCTGGCTTCGGCGCATGTGCGCCGCTCATCCAGTCGCTTGCGTTGGCGTCGGTGCCACTCGAGCGGCGCGGCGCAGCCAGCAACACCTCGTTCACCGGAATGGATTGCGGCATGCTGCTCGGCCCGGTGATTGGCGGAAACGTCATCGTCGCGCTCGAGCCCATCACCGGCTCGCTCGTGCAATC
>CACZIP010000104.1 GCA_902781245.1 uncultured Coriobacteriaceae bacterium
CGAACCCGACATGGCGAGCGAGCTTCTCAAGTTCGCATGCTACATCGCTTGCGCCGAGCATCCACACTTTGATTGGCTCGAATAGAGCAACGCTCGTCCAGACAAGCCCTTCGAATTGTTCATTGTGCATCGAAGGGCCACGCGTGACGTCTTTCATCTGGAAAACGTCACGTGGCGAGGGCTCGCGTGAAGAGACGATTTCCTTGCTATCGTTGCAGAAGAACACAAGCGATTCGCCGTCAGCCGAACCTATTTCCCCGTATTTCTTTGTAACTTCGTTATCTACGTTTGATTTTGCCAATTCAGCATCATAGACAATCTTGAACCCGAGCCAGGCAAGTTCTCCATCATCGACAGCCTTAAGGGCACGCTCGAACGTCGCAACATCATCCATTGAAAGCCTTGAAGCAAGGCGTTCGAGGGTTTGAGGGTTTAGGTAAGGATTTTTGCTTCCATCTGAAAACGAAGGGAAATCGCTTACGTTAAGCACTGGTGTTTCCCCAGAGTTCAGAGAATTGATAATGGAAATCAGTGATTCCCTATTCATGAATACGCACCTTTCCGTTCTTGAGAACTTCCAACCTGCCGTCTGCTATCCAACCGAGCACTTGCGGATAAATCTCGTGCTCGACATCGTGGATTCGCTCCTCAAGCGATTCGACAGTGTCGTTTTCGCGCACAATTACTGCACGCTGAGCAATAATCGGCCCCTTGTCGTATTCCTCGTTAGCGAAGTGAACGGTCACTCCGGTAACCTTTACGCCAGCATCAAAGGCATCTTGAATTGCATGAGCACCCTTGAACGACGGCAAAAGCGCAGGGTGAAGATTCAAAATGCGATTCGGGAAGGCGTCAAGCAACACGCTCGTGACCATGCGCATATAGCCAGCCATGACAACATATTCGACGCCTGAGGCTTTGAGCGTGTCGACAATCATCTGATCAGCGGCATTTGGATCGGCGTACACTTCGCGGTTCAGGACAAGAACAGGCAACCCAAGCGCTTTGGCACGCTCGATGCAGTAAGCATCAGGTCGCGATGATACAACGTGGGCGATTTCGACAGGAAGCCCTTGAGAAGCAGCATCAGCTATTGCCTGAAAATTCGTTCCGCTCCCGGAAAGGAGAATGCCGATTTTCAACGGTTCGCTCATTTTGCACTCCTATCTGCTTAATCAAAAAGGGTTCCGCTGTTCTTGTAGCGGACAATTCCTTCACCATCATCGATCTCGCCGATTACGTATGTCGTATCGCCAGCCGATTCTGCAGCTGCACGTACGGAGTCAACCGAATCGGCATCGACAATCAGCACAAGCCCGATGCCCATGTTGAATGTCTTGAGCGCTTCGTCCTCGGAGAGGTTAGCTGCTTCACACGTGTAACGAATAACAGGAAGCACAGGCCAGGTGCCAATCTCGACGACGGCATCGACAGAATCGTTGAGAGCACGGTTGAGGTTCTCGGTGATTCCGCCACCAGTGATATGAGCCAAAGCATGAACAGCTCCAGGACAAGCATCCATAACCGCATGAACAGCTTTGACGTACAAACGAGTTGGCGTTAGCAGAGCTTCAGCGACACCAAGCCCATCAAGCTTGTCAAGAGGCTCCGTAACCTCTTCTAGCGTCTTTCCCTCGAGGCATACCTTACGAGCAAGCGAGAAACCGTTTGAATGCAGACCACTTGAAGCAAGGCCAACGAGAACGTCGCCTTTCTTGACTGATGCAGGGTCGAGCATTTTGGGGCGATCGACTATGCCGACGCAGAAACCTGAAAGGTCGTAATCTTTCGGATCCATAACGCCAGGATGCTCCGCCATCTCGCCGCCGATTAGAGAGCAGCCTGACTGTCTGCAACCCTCGGCGATTCCCCCAACGATTTGCGCAACAGCTTCGGATTCGAGCTTTCCCACCGCGATATAGTCGAGGAAAAAGAGTGGTTCAGCGCCACATGCGAGAATGTCATTGACGCACATGGCGACAAGATCGATTCCAACGGTATCATGCTTGTTGATGAGCTGGGCAATCTTTAGCTTGGTACCCACGCCATCCGTTCCGCTTACGAGAAGCGGGTCTTCCATGTCTTTCGCCTTGGCAATAGAGAACAGGCCGCCAAAGCCACCGATGTCTCCAACCACCTCTGGTCGATATGTCGACTTGACGTGGGCACGTATTGCGTCAACTGCACGCGCACCTTCTTCAATGTCGACGCCGGCTGCTGCGTATGTGACTTGGTTTTTGCTGTTCTCGATCTCGCTCATATATGAACCTAGCCTTCCTCTTGAGTCGTTTCATCAGGCTCGTTTGCATCATCTTGTTCAGTGTTTTCCGCCAATCCGCCTGCGCCTCGAGTTTCCTGCTCAAGATCGTTTACGAATCCACCAGCTTCGCCTGATTCATTTGCACTTATACCTACATTGCCAGATAAATCTTCAGCATTCTTGTCAACGACATAGCAGAATAGGACATAACGTCCAATTGATTGGTAGGTGTTGTCGCATGTCGCGAATGCGAATGACTTCTTAATTTCTTTTGCCGCGGGTATATTTCCTGGATCGAATTCAGAGTGATTGATCATATCCTGGACATACGAAGCCATAGCCTCAGGACTCTCAAATTCTGTCTCAACAATAGCTTCAGTTCCAGGGCAATGGATGAGCGAGTATGCTCTCAATTTGTAATTGCCTTGCGGCGTGAGAAGGAAAACCGTTCTACATTCCTCGAAACGTTTCTGGCTGTCCATTTCACCGATACTTGCAAACATCGACCCATCGTTCAGATGATGTCCATATACGAAATTAGAGGCATCGCTCCAATCGCTCGCGTTTCGATAATCGAGGAATATCGTTCCAAACTCAGCAAGCCAGCCCTCGTCTCCATCGAAATCGTGTCCGAGATAATAGTCATTATCGGAAGCTTGCACAATCGGATAGTTGATAACCGTATTAGGTATATAGACCCATCCAACAATATCGGGATTTGAAGCCTTTAGTGCGTCCCAATCAACTTTAAGCTCCCTAATATCTGCATCTTCGCTGATATCGCTAATGCCAGTTGTCTTCGCAAGTGAATCGTATTTCTGCTGTCCTTGGCAATAACTTAAACCTATCAGGGCAAGAGCGCATAAGCACACAGTAAGCACGATGAGTGAAAGTATGAACACAACACGCCATGGTCCGCCGCTCTTTCGGCCTTTCTTGATAGCGTGTTGACCATTGTTATTTGTAGCCATAATTAGAATTTGCTCGCTTACTTTCGATGAAGCCGCTGCTCAAGAGCATTGTTAACTATTTCAAGCGCTTGTACACGTGCATAATGCTTGTCGTCGCTTTCGAGTATGTGCCACGGTGCGAAAGTCGTCGATGTGAGACGGAACATATCATTGACGGCCATCTTGTATTGCGGGTACTTCTCGCGATTGCGCCAGTCTTCCTCAGTGATCTTCCACGCCTTATTCGGATCGTTTTGCCTCATCTCGAAGCGTCTCAATTGCTCCTCGGGCGTGATGTCTACCCAGAACTTCAGAAGAATTGCACCCCATTGAACAAGCTCATGCTCAAACTCGTTGATCTCGTCATAGGCACGGCTCCATTGCTCTGGACTCGCAAAACCTTCAACTCGTTCAACCAGAACGCGCCCGTACCAGCTTCGATCGTAGATACCGACATGACCTGCTTTTGGAAGCCTGATCCAATAGCGCCAAAGATGCGGGTGCATCAATTCCGGTTTCGTCGGCGCGGGACTTGGGAAGACAGTGTACGCACGTGCATCGATGGCTTGCGCTATGCGCTTGATGTTTCCTCCCTTGCCCGCTGCATCCCAACCTTCGTACATGAGCATGAGAGGCACCCGCTTGCGGAACATTTCCATCTCAAGCATGTTAAAACGTGCCTGCTCGTATTTAAGTCGCTCTTTGTATTCTGTGTCAGATTCAATACGAGGCTTTTCGACAGAATGGTCTATTTTCGGACAACCGGCCATGATGATGAAATTCGATGCACGAGGCGCTTGAGAGTGCTGGAGCTCTGCTTCGGCTTCAGCGGCAGCTAGCACTTCATCTGGGTTGTCGACAACAGTTTCTTCTGCGCCGCCTTCTGCAACTGCAGCAGCCGCACGGGCAGAGTTTGCAGCAGCTTTTGCTTTCGCAGCCTCTTCAGCCTCGTTACCGCCCTTTGCAAGCGCTTCTTCAAGCGCGTTCACGAGTGTTCTGGCGATCTGAAGGTTTGCTTTGCGCTTGTCTTCACCATTGACGATGGTCCAAGGCGCAAAATCGAAATTCGTGCGCTCGAGAAGTTGGTCGTAGAGCTGGTATGCCTTGTCATAGTATTTCGTCTGAGCCATTTTCTCGTCGCTCACACGCCATGCGGTGTTTACGTTTTCCCGAAGCCGCTTCATGCGCTTCTTCTGGGCTTCTTTGGTCACGTGCACGAAAAGCTTGATGACGATGTAACCGTCGTCGACGAGCATGCGCTCGAAGTTATGAGCGATGCTCTGATAGCTAGCGACGACATTTCCATGGAACTCGCCACGTGCAACTTCTGCCCAATCCTGGCTCACGCTACCTTTTTTCGCCAGCTTTGCAACAGTCTCCTCCCGAGAGCCTTCGAGAAGTTCGAACAAAGCTTGCTCGATTCCGGTTGCATACCAGCCACGGTCGTAGAACGTAATGGTCCCACGCTCTCCAAGCGACTGCCAAAACTGCTGCATCACGGGGAAGTAATTCTGGACACCCCACTCACGTCCAGGAAACGAACTCATGGTGTCAATATCAAGTTCTCGAGTGACGTGCACGCTCGTTGCGCGCGCATCGAGCTCATACATGAGGTCTGAAATGCGACTTCCCTTTCCAGCACCGCCCCATCCTTCAAACAAGGCTACGACTCCAACGCCGGCACTGCGCGCCTTCTGCTGAAGCACTACGAGCTTAGCGATGAGCTCTTTGTATTCGGATTTGAACGTATCTCTGTCAAGCTTTTCAGCTGTAAAGTCGATTTGTTCGAGCATGTCGATCGCTCCTTTCTCACGACTCTTGATGATACAACAACAAGAACGCTTCGGAGAACTTGCGGTATAGTATATTGGCCTGCTGCAAACACTTCAAAACAGAGGATTAACATGGCGAAATCAAAGAAACGCGGCTCTAAAAAGAAATCTTCCGCAACACTCGAAACGGGCGCGCTCTTCGCATCAGAAAAGGCAGAACTAGCCGAACTTGACTCCGGTCAAGATCAAACAAACGAAGAAGAAGACATCGTCACTCCAACGTACATGCAAAACAGAGAGCTTTCATGGCTTTCGTTCAATGAACGCGTCCTCGATCAGGGGGCAGACGAATCCGTGCCGTTGCTCGACCGACTGAACTTCATTTCGATTTTCTGGAGCAACTTGCAAGAGTTCTTCATGGTTCGCGTTGGAAGCCTCACCGACCTGTCGTTCATCAAACCACCTGTTCGCGAATCCAAAACTGGCATGACGCCAAAAGAGCAGATCCGCGCGATTCACGAACGCTGCGCAGAGCTTTATCCAATACAGGAGAGCTACTACGAGCATGTGCGCGGCTCGCTCGCCAAAGAGGGAGTGCGCCATCTCAGGCCTGACGACCTTTCTGAGGAACAGAGGAACTATTTAGGTGGTCTTGTTGAACACAACATTGCCCCGTTCCTGTCTCCGCAGATCATCAACTCGCGCCATCCGTTCCCCCATCTCGAAAACGGCAAGCTCTACATTCTCGTGAGGCTTGACGACGAGGCGGACTCGAAACCGCGGAAGAAGAAGAAAGATCGTGAGAAATCCGGTAAGAAGAACGAAGCTGCTGAAGGTGTCGTTCTGGGATTGATTCCCCTTCCCCATCAAGTCGACCGGCTAATCAAGCTTCCGGGTCGTGGGTACCAATTCATTTTGCTCGAACATGCCATCGAGATGTTCGCTGAAGAAATCTTCTCGATGTACACCATCAAGCACACGAATGTCATATGCGTCACGCGCAATGCCGATATGGATGCAAGCCAAGGCGACGACTCATCCGACGAAGACTATCGTGAGCATATGAAGCGTCTGCTCAAGCAGCGCGCTCGACTTGCTCCGGTCAGGCTTGAATGCGAACGCCCGCTTTCTCCTGTTATGGAAAAGCTCATGCTCAAGAAGCTCGACCTCAAGCGCTATCAGGTCTACGACACAACTGTACCGCTTGATCTCAGCTTCACATGGGGCCTTGGAAGCAAGCTGTCCGAAAAGAAGCGTGCAAAGCTCTCCAACCCTCCGTTCCAACCAGCTTGGCCAACCTGTTTCGATAGGAACAGTCGTATCATCGATCAGGTCCAGGAGAAAGAAATACTGCTCTCCTATCCGTACGAGAGCATGGACCCGTTCGTCCAACTTCTCAAGGAAGCGTCGCAAGATCCGACCGTCATCTCGATCAAGATCACGCTGTATCGACTTGCAAGCCAATCGCACCTCGCAGAAGCGCTCATCGCTGCTGCTGAGAACGGCAAGGAAGTCACGGCGCTGTTCGAGCTGCGCGCACGTTTCGATGAGTTCAACAACATCGAATGGTCTCAACGTTTCGAAGAGGCCGGCTGCAATGTCATCTACGGCTTCAGAGATTACAAGGTTCATTCCAAGATTTGCTGCATCACGCGCCAAACAGAATCAGGCATCCAGCACATCACTCAACTAGGCACGGGCAATTACAACGAGAAGACCGCTAAGCTCTACACCGATCTGTCATTCATCACGACGAACGAAGCGTTCGGACGCGATGCGGTTGAGTTCTTCAAGAACATGCAACTCGAGAACACATCGGATAACTACGAGATCCTCCGTGTTGCGCCGCTACAGATCAAGCCAACACTCATCGAGAACATTGATCGCGAAATCGATAAGGCACAACAGGGGTTGCCGTGCGGCATTTTCATGAAAGCTAACTCGGTTACTGATAAAGACATCATCGAGAAGCTCTCGGAGGCATCGCAGGCAGGCGTTCCCACTACCCTGTTCATACGTGGTATTTGCTGCATAATCCCCGGCGTCAAAGATGCAACCGAGAATG
>CACZIP010000105.1 GCA_902781245.1 uncultured Coriobacteriaceae bacterium
ATGAAGCGATTCGCTATGCAAACGATTCGAATCTGGGCCTGTGCTCTTCAGTGTGGACGGGCGATTCCAGTCGTGGAGTGGCGGTTGCCGGGACCATCGAGGCGGGTCAGACCCTTGTGAATGGCCACCGGCTCGAGGACTTGGGAATGGGCGTGCCGTTCGGCGGCGTGAAGGACTCGGGCATCGGTCGGGATTATGCGGGTGATGCAAGCCTGGCCGAATACATCGACTACCACCCGATAAGGGTTTTGAAGTAGGAGCGTGCGGCGCATCCGATGCGAGCCGTCAGACGGCTTTTGCGGAGGCGCCGTGAACAAGAGAAAGGGGAAATATGCCGTCATTCAACAACTACAAGTACGTGTTCGAACCGCTCAAGGCGGGAAGGCACACGCTGAAGAACCGCATCATGTTCTCGCCGATGGTA
This sequence comes from uncultured Coriobacteriaceae bacterium, assembly GCA_902781245.1. Lineage (GTDB taxonomy): Bacteria > Actinomycetota > Coriobacteriia > Coriobacteriales > Eggerthellaceae > UBA9715. The sequence continues at coordinate 425 of CACZIP010000105.1, forward strand.
TGCGATTTCACGGATGCGATCTCCCAGCCGACGCCGAACTACGTGGACTTCGTCGAAGAGCAGGCCAAGACGGGCGTCGCCATGGTCACGCTCGGTGCAACTCCCATCAACTTCACGACGGCGCCTGACTTCCCGGCCGAACTCAACGTGACCGAGGACACGCGCGTCCAAGGCTTGGTGCTGCTGGCGAAGGCCGCGCACCGCCACGGGGCGAAGCTCTCCGTCGAGCTCGTCCATGCAGGGCGTGCAGCCGATCCGGTCCTGCTGACCGAGACCGACGCGCTGGCTGCCTCCAACTTCCCGATTCCGGGCAAGTACCCCTACATCAAGGAAATGGACCAGCGCGATATGGACCAGGTCATCGCCGACTATGTCGACTGCGCCCTGCGCGTGCAGCGCGCTCAGTTCGATGCCGTGCTCATGCACGCGGCGCACGGCAACCTGCTCGGCGCTTTCCTGTCGCCCATGACGAACACCCGCAGCGACATCTATGGCGGCTCGCTCGAGAACCGCATGCGCTTCCCGCTGGCCATTCTGAAGGCCGTGCGCGAAGCCGTCGGCCCGAACTTCCTGCTCGACATGCGCATCTCCGGCGACGAGATCCTGGAAGGCGGCATGCGGATCGACGAGGTCATCGAGTTCATCAAGGTGGCCCAGCAATACATCGACATGGTCAACATCTCTGCCGGCCTCATCGTCGACCCGAAGGCAGAATTCTTCACCATGCCGCCGTACTATCAGCCGCACAAACTGAACGTCCACCTGGCGAAGCAGGTTAAGGAATGTCCCGACATCCACATCCCGGTCAGTGTGGTCGGCCGCATCACCTGCGTCGACGAGGCGGAAGAGGTCATCGCGTCCGGTGCTGCAGATGCCGTCTACATGGCGCGCGGTCTGCTTGCCGATACGAGCCAGCTGAAGAAGTGCTGGCGTGGCGAGCCCGAAAAGGTCCGCCCGTGCCTGGGATGCTTCACATGTGCAAGCGGCGGCGGTAACCACATCTCCTGCTCAATCAATCCGCAGCTTGGCCGTGGATACCGCTGGTGGGAGATTCCCGAAGCGCGCACGAAGAAGAAGGTCGTCATCATCGGTGGCGGTCCGGCAGGCATGCAGTCGGCGCAATTGTGCATCCAGCGCGGCCATGAGGTCGTGTTGTTCGAGAAGGCCGACACGCTCGGCGGCACACTGCACGACATCAACAAGCTCAAGTTCAAGGGCGACCTGTTGAAGTACACCGACTGGAGCATCAAGACCACGATGGAGTGCGGTGCCGACATACGTTTGGACACCGAGGCGACCCCCGAGAACGTCATGGCGGAGAACCCCGATGCGATCATCGTGGCGACGGGCAACGAGGCGCTCAACATCCCCATTCCAGGGCTCGACCGCGACAACGTCTACGGAGTGCGCGACGTTGATTCCGGGCGCGTGAAGGTTTCGGGCAAGATCGTCGTCGTCGGCGGCGGTGCGTCGGGATGCGAATCGGCGCTCGATTTGGCCATGGAAGAAGGAAACGAAGTAGCGATCGTCGACCGCATTCCGAGCGAGGAATTCGCCAACACCGTCACGCACATCACGCGCGGCATGCTGCTCTTCGAGCTGGACAAGTACGGCGTGAAGCGCTACGGCAACAACGATTTGCGATTCATCGATGACGATGGCGTGCACATCATGGACCGCAACTGGAAGGAGACCGTGCTCGAGGCCGACTACGTCGTGAATGCGCTCGGTTTGAAGTCCGTGCACGACGAAGCGTGGCGCGAGTTGGTCCCCGAGGTCTACTACGTGGGCGATGCATATCAGATCGGCACGATTTACACGGCCAACCACCGCGCCCTCGACGTGGCGTACTACCTCTAGGAAGTGTTCGAAATCGGGTTTCGGCCCGTGAATAGGAAAGATAAGTTTCGGAGCGAAGGAGCATAGATCATGGCAGACAAGATCATCAACCCGCCGATTACCAGCATGAAAGACGCGTTCTCCGTGAAGGGGTACAACGTGGTCATCACCGGTGGCAACCGCGGTATCGGCCGGGGCATCACGCAAGCCTTTGCCGAGTGCGGCGCCAACGTGGCCATCATGTGCCGCAACGTCGAGTCTGCGCAGGCAGTGTGCGAAGAGCTGGCACCGCTCGGCGGAACGTACCTGGCCATCAAATGCGACATGAGCAACTATGACGAGGTCGTAGCTGCGAAAGAGGAAATCGCCAAGACGTTCGACCATGTCGACGTTCTGGTGAACAATGCCGGCATCGACGCGCATCTGAGCATCTTCGACGACGATCACCTGATGGAGTTCGAGAAGGTCATGAAGGTCAACCTGGGCGGTCCGACGGCGTGCTCCGCCGTGTTCGGTCAGTGGATGATCGACGAGAAGCGCGGTGGCGAGATCATCATGATCTCGTCCATCGGTGGCGAAGGCATCGGCAACCCGCGCATCAACCCGATGCCGTCGTACAACACGTCTAAAGCTGCCATCAACCATCTGACTCACCACCTTGCCATTCTTCTGGGCGACCACGGCATTCGCGTGAACTGCATCGCTCCGGGTCTGACGCATTCCGGTCTCGACGCCGACCTGCCGCCCATCGTCAACGACTACGTCGAGAACGACATGCCCACGCATCGCTTCGGCGAGCCCATCGAGATTGGTGCGTTGTGCGTGTTCCTGTCGTCTCCCGCTGCCGTTCAGATGACCGGTGACGTCCTGCGCCATGATGGCGGCATCATGACCGTCGGCTTGACGTTCTAGCAGCCCATTCGTTCCGGGTTTTTTAGGGATCACCCGGATACCCCGCGCGCCGCGAGCATACCGCTGGCGACTCGGCGCGCGGCGGTGCTGACTTGTGTGAAAGGATGCGATTATGCCGCAGTTCAACGATTTTCCGCACCTGTTCTCACCGGTGCGCATACGCAATTTGGAGCTCAAGAACCGCTTGATTTTCTCGCCGGTCGTCTCGGGACATGCTGGCGTTGTCGACGGACAGGTTACCGAGGCGCTCGTGCAGTTCCTCGGTGCGCAGGCCCGCAGTGGCGTGGGCATGGTGACCATCGGCGCATCGCCGATCGACCAAGGTCGTGCGCGTGACTTCTTCGGCAGCCTGTCCGTGTGCCGTGACACCGATATTCCCGGGCTCCATCGCCTGGTCGAGGAAGTGCATAGGTACGGTGCCGCCCTCTCGTGCGAGATTCTTCATGCCGGGCGCATCGCGCAGCCCGATGCCCTCCAAGGCCGCAAGGCTTGGGTGCCGTGGCTGGCGCCTGACATGGATCCCGACAAGTTCGAGGAGATAACGAAGGAAGGCATGGCCGAGGTGATTCAAGAGTTCGCCGATGCGGCTGTTCGCCTTCGCAACGCAGGGTTCGACATGGTGCTCATCCATGGTGCGCACGGCAACCTGACGAGCGCGTTCTTCTCGCCGCTCACCAATCAGCGCACTGACGAGTACGGTGGTTCGTTCGAGAATCGCATGAGGTTCCCGCTCGAGGTCGTCAAAGCTGTCCGTGAGGCGGTGGGAGACGATATGGCTATCGATTTCCGTATCAGCCAGAACGAATACGTCGAGGGAGGCACGTCGCTCGAGGACGTCATCACCTTCCTGCGTGCCGCGTCGCCGTACATCGATGCCGCCCACCTGTCGGGCGGATGGATCTTCGATCCGGTGTATGTCAAGTACATGATGCCCGGCTATCCACAGGAACGCTGCCTGAACGTTCCGCGCACGGCTATCGTGCACGAACAGCTGAAGGACACGGGGCTCGTCATCACCACGGTCGGCAACATTCCCGATGTTGCCACGGCAGAACAGATCCTCGCACGCGGCGATGCGGACATCGTCGCCATGGCGCGAAACATCCTTGCCGACATGGAGCTGCCCCGCAAAGCTTATCGGGGGCAGCAGGATGACGTCCGTCCTTGCCTGCACTGCATCGAATGCGCTGCCCGTCCGGCAGTTGGAGGCGGTGTGCGTTGTTCGGTGAACCCGCAGCTCGGTCGCGAGCTCTACTACAAGGACATCCCGCTTGCCCGCACGAAGAAGAAGGTCGTCGTCGTGGGCGGCGGCCCTGCTGGCATGCAAGCCACCCAGACGCTCGTCGCACGAGGTCACGATGTCGTGTTGTTCGAGAAGTCCGACCAGCTGGGCGGGCGCATGCATGAAGCATCTGCGCTGTTCTGCAAAGAGGACTACCATCGTCGCTACCTCGATTGGGACGTCAAGCACACGATGGAATGCGGTGCCGACATCCGCCTGGGCGTCGAGGCGACACCCGGGATGGTCATGGCTGAGAACCCCGACCACATCATCGTCGCCATCGGCTCCGAGCATGTGGTTCCACCCATTCCGGGAATCGACGGGCCCAACGTCATCAACGTGTCCCAAGCCGATCTTGGGCTTGCGCCCATCGGCGAGAACGTCGTCATCATCGGTGGCGGCTTCTCGGCGTTGGAGTGTGCCGTCCAGCTGTGCTACGAGGGCCATAAGGCGACCATGCTTGAACGCAGGCCCGAAGACGTTCTCTGGCGTGAAGTGATGAACGAGCTTCGCAGCGGCCTGATTGAGCTCAAGGAGCGCTATGGTGCTGAGCTCATCGATGAGGTCGAGGTGAAGGAGATCCGTCCGAACGGCGTCGTGTACGTCAAGGAAGGCGTCGAACATTTCATCGAGGCGGACACAGTGGTCACATCGTGCGGCGTTCGTCCGCGCAAGAAAGAGGCGAATGCGTTTGTGGAAATGATGCCGGATGTGACGGTTGTAGGTGATGCGCGCAAATCGGGCAAGATCTTCGATGCGAACATGGACGCTTTCGACGTCGCAGTCGAGCTGTAATTGTTGGTATGAGGTGAGGAAAACCCCAGTTCAGAATATGGAACTCCAAAGTATGAGGTTTTCTCGAACCATGATGATGAGGGTTTGGGGGCCAGAGTGCTCCCAAACCAGACCACATGACCGATACTGCGCCGTTCGATGCGTTTCTAGAATAGGTGCAGGGTTGGCATAAGTGCGCCCGAGTGCACGAGAGGGGACGGGTGTTCCGTGCGTTGCGACTCGGCGCTTGTGCGACTAAGCAAAACCGAGAAAAGAGAGAGAAGGAGAGTGAGGACATGCAAGAGGCTGATTACAAAGCTGCGCAACCGGTGCCACTACCCACATTGGCCGAGGTTAACGACCTCGGGAAACCTTGGCGGTACACCGATGGCGACTACACCGTCACGCGCACCTGCGTATGGTCGCCCCCTGGTGACCACCCCGTAGGCTGGGGCCTGAAGCTGTATGTCGACAAGGACGGGCGACTCCAGAAGGTCGAAGGCGACGAGAACCATCCCGTGTTCCAGGGACGTCTGGATCCAAGGCAGATTCTCCTGAAGGAATACATCTACAATCCCGCTCGCATCACCACGCCGATGAAGCGCGACCCGAAGTTCCGCGGCCAAGCCGACAAGTGGGAGGAATGCTCCTGGGACGAGGCCCTCGAGATCTTGAAAGAGAACTACGAGCGCACCGTTGAGAACTACGGTCCCGAGTCCATTGTGTGCTTCTCGGGCACTGGCCGCGAGGGCGGCACGATGTCACTGTATCCGACCATGGTGTTCGGCACCCCGAACTACTGCTACACGCAGTCTGGCTATGCGTGCTACACCCCGCGTCTGGCCGCCGTCGTCTACATGACTGGCTGCACGTACCCCGAGTGGGACTACGCGGGCGCTCTGCCCGGTCGCTGGGACAACCCCGAGTACGAGTTGACCGAGGTCCTGATGATTTGGGGCAAGCATCCGCTCGAGTCCTCCCCGGACGGCTTCTTCGGTCATTCCGTCGTTGACGCAATGCGCCGCGGTACCCGCATCATCATGATTGACCCGCGTGTCAACTGGCTTGCCTCCCGCGCTGACGTCCATATCCAGCTGCGTGCCGGCACCGATACAGCCCTGGCCATGGCCATGTTGAACGTCATCATCAGTGAAGAGCTCTACGATGCCGAGTTTGTCGACCTGTGGTGCTACGGTTTCGATGAGTTCGCCGCGCGCATCCTTGACCCCGAGAAGGGCATGACGCCCGAGCGCGCAGCTGAGATCTGCGACGTACCGGTCGAGAAGATCTACAAGGCTGCCCGCATGTACGCGACCGCCAAACCGGCGGCCATCATGTGGGGTCTCGCCGTCGACCAGAAGACCGACGGCATGCAGAACGGCCAGTGCATCATCGCGATGCAGGCCATTACCGGCAACTTCGACCGCCCGGGCGGCCAGACCCTCCCCGGTGCCGATGCTGGCCACAACGAGCTGGGCTTCGGTTACAACGAGTCGATTCCGCAGGACCTCAAGATGAAGATGATCGGCATGTACGAGTACCCTGCGTACTGCAACATGATCCTCAACGCGCAGGCCGACTTGCTGCTCGAGGCCCTCGAGACCGGCGAGCCCTATCCGCTGAAGATGGGCTTCTACATGGGCAACAACCTCATGACCTGCACTTCGATGGAGCCGCAGCGCTGGCATGACGCCATCATCAAATCGCTCGATTTCTGCTGTGCCGCCGATACGTTCATGAACGCTTCCATCCAGTCAAGTTGCGACCTGTTCTTCCCGATCGCCACGTG
>CACZIP010000106.1 GCA_902781245.1 uncultured Coriobacteriaceae bacterium
TCACGAACCCGAGCGGAAGTTGCTCGAGTTGGTTCGAGAGCTTCAACCGTGCACAAACAAAGAATCCCCCGTCGTTCGCAGCCGCAATGACGTCGTGCTCGACAGAATCGAGAGGGCGGTCTTCCACCAGAGACTGAACCGCTTGCCTTAACGATCCGAGCCCTTCGGGCGCACGCGCGGCGAGCTGCTGCTTCGCAATCAGGACGAACCTGCCAAGCTGCTCGATGAGGGGCTTGTCGCTCGGGCGGTATGGCCTGCCTTCATAACGCACGGTCAAGCATCCCCGGTAGGCATCGGATTCGAAGAGGTTGTAGTTCAGGGTCGTCTGGTCGAGAAGCGTCAGGACGAGTGGCTCATGCTCGTCCATCGATAGGTCATGCAGCTCGAGGAATTGGTCTAGTTCATCGATCCCGAGGGTCTTCCCTCCAGAAAGTCCCTTGCCAGTCGATGGCGTTGCGGTACCAATCGATGCGCCCAGAATCTTGAAATCCTCATCGATTGCGAATAGCGGATTCCCGAAAACGGGTTCGCTGCACATCAGGAGTTGGCTGACGCTTCCGCTTCTGTCTATTATTTTCCGCAGTTCGGTCTCCCACTTGTCATAGCTGTCGAAGATCCGCTGGAGCGTGTTGAATGCCTGATAGAAGTCCGTATCCCGTTCTATGACGATTACGCTGCAGTTCTTGCGGTATCTTTCGAGCAAGGGCGAGTCTCCTATGCATACGATCACGCATCCGCGCTCTGCACGCGCGCGCTGCGGCACTCTGTCGGAGTTGACCAGGTAGAGGCGGTCGGCCTCGAAGATGGCGCCTCCGCCCTCGTAGAGCTCGGGCCTGCGCAATGCCAGGTCGAGAACCTTGGGGCCCGCCATCCTCGCATTCATCTCCGGTGGCAGGTTGTCGAACACGATGTCTGCATTCAGGTTCATGAGACCTCCTGATTGACGGTGCGTTCACGGCGATTCCAGGGCACTGCATCGTTGACCGCGTGAATCCTGCGATCAATGCACGTTTTCGTACCCTGCACATTGTAGGGCTTACCTTTGCGATATGGCAACATAATGCAGTCTTGGTAGCCACTCCGAATGACGGCAGACTGACCATGTGTAAGAAGAGCAGGTATTCGCCCGCCATGAAACGACCGAATAGAGAGGAGAGGTTATGGCATTGCTCGAACATGTCGACACGCACCGCGGCGTCGAGACCGCATTCGGCAAGATCATCCCCGAGAAGGAGGCGTACAGCTACTGCCTCCGCACCATTGCGGCGTTCTCCGCGAACATCTTCCAGGTGATGCGTGTCTTAAACGACGACTGGGAGGACCGCACTTCGCAAATCTGCGAGATTGCGAACATGATGAACTGCGCTGCCTGCTCGGGTAGCGAAGAGGAACTGTTCGATTATTTGAACGCCTTCTACGATGAGTGGAACATTCCCGAGCTCGTGAAGCGCGCCGCCTGGATCGGCGCCATCTGGGGCGACTACGGCGACGAGGCAGAGGATATGGCCGGCCGCGTCATCCAGTTCACCGAGGATCGTGTAGAGAAGGAGCTCGACTCCTGCCCGTGGGACATCGTCGGCTCCGAGATGTGCAACATGACGACCGCCATGTTCACGGCGAATTTCGATATCGCCGCCGGCGGCGAGCACGGCGAGATTACCAACGACGTGGCGCTGAACATGTGCGAGGCGCGCGGTTGCGGAAACCCGCACTGCCGCGTAGTCGCCGAGCGCCGTGACACCTTCGATCTTGAGAAGCAGGATTGGCTCGACCATCGCGGCCAGGCGTACTTGCCCGTCCACGACACGCCGAGCGAGCGCCGCGTGAAGCACGCCCAGGGCTTGCGCAACGGCCAGTACACGAACGCCTTCGGCGAGGAGAACTCGCTGGAGTGGCAGTACAACTGGGTCGCCCAGATGGGCTGGGTATGGTCGATCAGCTTCCCTCTGATTGCCATCCGCGACATGGCAGACGATGATGACGAGTTCGAGCGCATTCTCAAGATCGTGTTCGCCACCGCGGGCAAGAACTCCTTCATCGATCCATTCGCGCGCGAGGGCCTGCGCAACTGGCTCGACATCCCCCGCGAGATCGGTGACAACGACCCGCGCGTCATGGGAGCCTATATCCAGGCAATCCTCGGCTGCCAGCTCGTGCCTTACGAGTTCGAGGCCTTCGATGCCGACGGTGTCGAGATCCGCGTCGACCAGGAAACGTTCACGGGCCGCTTCGAAATGGCCCCGCTCGACGAGATCACGCTCGGCTACGAGGCCCAGTGGAATGGCGCCTGCCATACGCTCGTCTCGCCTGAGTGGTCCGTCTGGATCGACGAGGACGACGACGATTTCATCATCAACGTGGGCCGCAAGGTCGACGACCGAGCGCTGTAAGGAGGTAGAGAGATGCTGTTCAAAGAAGATGAAATCGCCCGCGCTGAGGCTACCGCCGTACGCGAGAACGCTGCCTGGTACCGCTGGACGCACGACCTCGTGAAGGTGACCGGCGAAGACGCCGAGAAGTTCCTCGATTGGATCCTCGTCAATTCGATTGCCGGCCTGTCCGTCGGCCGGGGCAAGTACACGACGATGCTCGACGAGAACGGCGGGATCATCGATGACCTTGTGGTCTTCCATAAGGCCGAGGGGCTGTGGTGGCTCTCCACGCTGTACGGTCCGCATGCTGTGAAATGGTTCGACGCGCATTCGCAAGGCTTCAACGTCGCCTACGAGGATATCACGCAGGAAATCGACATGTACGCCATCCAGGGCCCGAACTCCGCGAAGGTGATGGATGGCCTGATTGCGGATTCTGTCGATGATCTCAAACGCTTCCAGATCATCGACACCACCATAGGCGGCATCGCCGCGATCGTCGATCGCGGCGGGTTCACCGGAGAGCTCGGCTACGAGATCTACTGTGCCCGCGAGGACTCTGCCGCCGTCGCCGAGGCAATCGAAGCAGCGGCTGCCAAGTACGAAGCCCCGCGCCTGAAAACGCTCGAGGTCTACGTCCGCTCGCTTCCCATGGAGAAGGGCATGGCGCTGCGCCAGGATTACAAGGGCCTCACCCCCTACGAGGCGAACCTCGGCTGGTCAGTACGCATGGACAAGGACTTCCTCGGGAAGGAGGCGCTCGAAGCAGCGCAGGCAGAGGAGCCGAAGCGCGCCTTCGTCGGCATCGAGATCGAGCGCGAGAGCTACGAGGATATTGCGCAGAACGAGATCATTCGCAAGCGCGGCGTGCCCGTGGGCATCTGCCGCCAGATGATCTACGGCTACACGGTCGACAAGAACATCGGCTTCGGCATCGTGGATGCGCGCAAGGTGCCGCTCGGCACGCGCGTGACCATCGGCCCGAACGATTCGCCGGCCGTCATCGTCGAACCCAAGTGGTGCTAGAAGGGAGATAGCAATGAGCACGAACGAAGGACGCAAGATTCTGGTCGTGGGCGGTGCCTGCGGCATGGGTGCGGCGACGGTCACGGCGCTGTACCGTCAGGGCGCAAACCTGATCGTCCTCGACATCAACGAGGAGGCCATGGAGGAGCTCATCGAAGACGAGGAGCTCGAAGACGGTCCCGGAACGCTGCATTTCGTGGCGGGAGACGTCAACGACGCTTCTGTTCGCCAGGAGGCCATCGACTACGCGAAGGAGAAGTTCGGCACGCTCGACAGCCTGCTCTACATCGCAGGCGTCCTCGACCTCATGTGCCCCGCGCACAAGACCGACGACGAGCTGTACGACTACGTCATGGACGTGAACGTGAACTCGTGCTTCCGCATGTGCCGCGATTGCCTGCCGCTTTTGTGGGATCACGAGGGATTGCCGGCGAGCATCGTGATCGTCGGCTCCGTGGGAGGCCAGGTCGGCTCCTCTGCCGGCGCTGCCTACATCACGTCGAAGCATGCGGTTTTGGGCCTTGCGCGCAACCTCGCGCACACCTACCGCTTCCGCAACGTGCGCACAAACGTCGTGAACCCGGGTGCGTGCGTCACGGACATCCTCGCCAACGCGATGGAGAAATGGCCCGACCGCGACGTCATGGACCTGGAAGGTAACGAGCTCTATAACGTACGCGGAGCCGTGGCACTTGGCGTCGACTACGACGGCAACAACATCACCGGTTGGCCCGAGGACATCGCCAACGCCATCCTGTACCTGATCAGCGACGAGGCGCACTACGTCAACGGCGCACAGCTGAACGTCGACGGCGGTTGGACGAGCTTTTAATCTCAAACTACTTATTGATTTATCAAGCGGCGTCAAAGAAGCTCATCGCGACTTCTTTGACGCCGCATTGACGTTTGACCCGAGTGTAGCCAAAAGCACCTCTGCGACTTTATGATACGGCAGAGCAACGGAAAGCGTTTGGAAGCAAATCAGACTGCCGATACAACAAAGAGTGGGAATAATATCGGCAAAACTGCTGCAATCACCACATATGCCGAGTACAATGCCTCTTGAGCTTCCTCGAGGACGCCTTCGTCATCAGCGAAGCGACGCGCTACGATGTGAAGGGTCGAAAATACATCGGCACCCCGAAGAAGTATTACTTCGAGGACGTTGGCTTGCGAGGCGCTCGCTCAGGCTCACCGGTGACAGCTTCTGGAAGGTAGTGGTGGTCAATCGCGTTATGAAGCCCTATATGGACAACGACGGGATACTCACCATGGGACTCTTCGACTTCCTGCTCGACCCAGACAGCTTGGATATGTGACCGTGTTCGGGAGGTGCCCCGCATGAACATCGGAGTCGCTGCTTGCGGATTAGCCATGCTGCTCTTCATAGCCTTCGGAGCTGTCTTTGCCCTCCTCAAAGGAAGGGCCGCGATGCTCATCTCGGGCTTCAACACGCTGTCTGCGATAGAGCGGGAACAGTACGACACCGACGCAGTGGCGAGGGATATGAGAAACTCGTGCTTCCAGTGGGCCGCCATCATGGCGCTCGGATGCCTGGCGTCGTATCTTCTGAGTCCCTATCTGGCGATTGCCGCATACGTGGTTTGGCTGGTGCTGTTTTTCAGGGACGTTCGATCGAATCCTTCTGACGCATTTGGGAAGTACCGCCGATAGCTTTTGCCGAATGCAGTCTCTGACAATCATATGACCGAGCCGACACAGGAGTTCAGCTCCGTGCCGGCTCTTGCTTTCAGGTTTTGGCCTCGGTTGCGCACCTAGGCCTTAGTTGCGCACCTATGCTTAAGGCAATAAACGTGGGATGCGTTCTGATTACCAGCGGTCCTTGAACTGTTCGGCATTGGATCCTTCTGCTGCAGCGATTCCGTGATCTTTGATGATTGCCTTGGCAACGATGCTGCCGGCCACGCCGCCAACGCCCGACAGCGGGTGCACGCTCTGGCCGCCCATGTACAGGACGAACAGGCCGACGGCGAAGCCGCCCCATGCGTCGACGTTGAACGACGTGAACTTCGAAAGGACCATCGCCAGGATGACGACCAGCGTCACGAAGACGTCGGCAATGCTGTCCACCGCCACAGCCTTCAGAGTCGGAGAGCCGAGCTTTTTGCCATAGCCCCGGTTATAGGCGAACATGTAGAGTTTCAAAAGGACGGAGCCGCCCAGCACGAGGAAGCTGATCAGACTCGGCGTCACCGGCTCCGGATGGATCATCTTCTGGACAGACTCCTTCAGGATCTCCACGCCGATGACCATGACCAGCACCGCGACGACGAGGCCGGCCACATATTCGTTGCGGCCGTGGCCGAAGGGATGGTCTTCGTCCGCACCTTTCCCGGAGGAGCGGAAGCCCCACAGGGTGACGATGGAGGACGCGGCGTCGGACAGGTTGTTGACGCCGTCAGCCGCGATGGCAACGGACCCCGCCAGCCAGCCGGCGAGAAGTTTCAAAAACGACTGCAGGAAGTTGAGCACGATGCCCGTCACGCTGCACAAAGTGCCATAACCCCGCCGGACAGCGGGGTTATCGTAGTTCTTATAGTCCTTTACAAACAGTTTTGCAAGTAACTGGATCATACGGTCAGGCTTTGTGCCATTTGACGCCCTGAGGCGTGTCCTCGAGGATGATGCCCCGGGCCTTCAGGTCGTCACGGATCTTGTCGGCGGTGGCGAAGTCGCGGTTCTTCCGGGCTTCGGTGCGTTCGGCGATGAGCCGCTCCACTTCCTCTTCGAGGCTCTCTTCCCCGGCGGCCGGACGCTCATAGAGCAGTCCGAGGACGCCGGTGAGTTCCGCGAACAGGTCGGACGCGTACTGGATTGTTTCGGCAGAGGTTCCGTCCACCAGAACTTTCGTGTTGATGTCGCGCACCAGTTCGAAGATGGCGGCAATGCCGTCCGCCGTGTTGAGGTCGTCGTCCATGGCCGCGATGAACTTCTCGCGGTGTGTATCGAGTTCCTTCGCGAGGGCCTCGTCGAGAGCACCGGTTTCCGCGTTCTTCAGTGCGAAGGCCAGATTGTCCCGGCAGTTGTAGAGGCGGTCGAGGGAACCGCGGCACTGCTCGATGATGTCGAGCGAGTAGTTGATGGGCATTCTGTAATGGGAGGAGATCATCAGGAAACGGATGAACTCATACCCGTATTTCTCGGCCACTTCGCGGACCATGAAGAAGTTGCCCTTGGACTTGGACATCTTCTCGTTGTCGACGTTGATGAAGCCGTTGTGCATCCAGTAGTTCGCGAACGTCTTGTCGTTGCAGCACTCGGACTGCGCGATCTCGTTCTCGTGGTGCGGGAAGATGAGGTCCTTGCCGCCGCAGTGGATGTCGATGGTCTCACCGAGATACTTGCGGTTCATCGCCGAACACTCGATGTGCCAGCCCGGACGGCCGTGGCCCCAGGGGCTCTCCCAGTAGGGCTCGCCGGGTTTCGCGGCTTTCCACAGCGCGAAGTCCATGGGCTCTTTCTTCAGCTCGCCGATGTTGATGCGGGCGCCGGCCTGCAGCTCGTCGAGGGGCTGGTGGGACAGCTTACCGTAACCGCGGCAGGAAGACGTGACGAAGTAGACGTCGCCAT
>CACZIP010000107.1 GCA_902781245.1 uncultured Coriobacteriaceae bacterium
GTACGCGCGCTTGCGGCCGAGATTTCCGTCAACTACAACACGGTGAACAAGGCCTACCTCGGGTTGAAGTCCGAGGGATACATCGAATCGACGCGCGGACGCGGCGCGATCGTGAGAAACCTGGACGTCGAAGTAGACGAGGAGTCCTCCACGGCAATCGACACCATAGTCGGCGATTGTATTTCCGCCTGCCGCGAACTGGGCATGTCGCTCGACGATATCCGTACGTGCGTCGATGCGAAGGTGCGCCAGGTCAAGCGGGACGAGGGCCTGGAAGACGAAGCTGATACGGGGTCGCGCATCGTGACCATTCGCCTTGGCGGCAAGGCGCAGGGGAAAGCCGTGTAGTTGCCGGCAACCGTTTCGGGATGGCCGTATCTCCTGCAGAGAGGATGGAAAATGCTGGGTAAGCGCAACAAAAACCGTTCGAGCGAAACCGAAAAAGAGGGGCGTTTCGCGACAGTGCCCGATTCGGATTTCGAGCGCGAAGGCGAGAAGGCGACGGGAATAGGCTCCATCTTGTTCGCGGTGATGCTGTTTGCCGCCGTATGCACGGCAGCGCTGGCCGTCGGCTACGCATTGCTCGGATCGATTCAGGTGTGGTCGTTTGTCATCGCGCTCGTCGTGGCGGCGTTGGCCGCATCGGCGCTGCGCATCGCCTCGCAATGGGAAAAGGTCGTCGTCTTGCGGCTCGGCAAGTTCAACCGCATAGTGGGTCCTGGGCCGTTTTTCGTCGTGCCCATCGTGGAGAGCTGTGCGATGCGCGTCGACACGCGCGTGCGCGTGACGACGTTCGGAGCCGAAGAGACGCTTACGAACGACCTCGTGCCGCTCGATGTCGACGCCGTGCTTTTCTGGATGGTATGGGATGCGAAAGCGGCCTGCACCGAGGTGGGCGACTTCACGCGCGCCGTGCGGCTTGCGGCGCAAACCGCGCTGCGCGATGCCATAGGGCGGGGGAGCGTGGCCGAGGTCGCCATCCGTCGCGAGCAACTCGACCGCGAGCTCAAGGCGGCGCTCGAGGAGAAGGTGGATGCTTGGGGCGTCACCGTCCTGTCGGTTGAGGTGCGCGACATCGTGTTGCCCAAGGAGCTACAGGACATCATGTCGCTCGAAGCTCAAGCCGAGCAGCGCAAGAAGGCGCGCATCATCCTCATGGAAGCCGAGCAGGACATCGCCGAGATCCTCGAGGAGGCCGGCGCCGACTACAGCGACAACGATGCAGCCCTGCGCCTGCGCGCCATGCACCTGCTCTACGAGAGCGTCCGCGAGACCGGCGGCACCGTGGTGGTGCCCAGTAGCTTCAGCGAGGGCTTCGGCGACGTGTTGCCTGAGAGCCTGAAGGGCAAGATGGCAGGGCGATAGTGGTTTCGATGTTGCCGACGAGACGGTGCACTTTGAGCATTTCTTCCATCAGTCGCAGGATTTCGAACGCTATTTGTAGCGATGCTGACGTTCGCCATAGGTAACTGATTGCCCGTTCCGCTTTCGAGTTCAACGCCATCGAGCACGCATCCCATGCATTGTCGTAGGATTATTTTAGATTGTCATAGGATAAGTATTGATTATCCTATGACAATCTGCTATTCTCACAATCACGGATTTAGCTGAATCGATTTTACAGGAATCGATATCCTATCTCTGAGAGGGTCGCCTGGCGGATGCGCAGCCGCAACGTGGCGTTGGGAATCAGCCCAACGTTGCAACAGGCGAGACAGGAGGGGGATATCCTGGCAGCTCTTAAAGGAGGAGAAATGTCAGGAGAGAAGACTCGTGCGGGCATGACCCGGCGCGACTTCATGAAGGGCGCTATGGCGGTAGGAGCCTTGGGCGTCGCGGCAGGCGGCATGGCTACGACCGCAAATTGGCTAGCGCCGGCAACGGCGGTGGCCGAGCCGGAGGAGCATGTTGCCTATCTGTACCATCGCACCCATTGCGGATGCCACTGCTCGCTGAAATGCTCGGTTCGTGATGGGCGCCTCTGCATGATAGAGCCGAACGATGCCTATCAAGATGAATGCTATCGGACGGTTTGCGCGAAAGGCATCTCGGAAATACAGCATGTATATAGCGCGGAGCGAATCCAAACGCCGATGAAGCGCGTCGGGCAGCGCGGTGAAGCCCAATTCGTTTCCATCACGTGGGACGAGGCGTATCAGATCCTCGAAGAGGAAGTCCGAAAGGCGGGCGAACAGTACGGTCCCGAATCCGTGCTCGTCCACTGCAGTTCCGAATGCCGGGGAAACTACTCGTTCCTCCCCGCAATCCTCGGGGCGAGCACGCAGGGCGCGGTGGGCATCGACATGGGCTTGGGCAACGGGCGCGATGTGGCATTCGGCCCCAGCAAAGGCTGCACGAGTCTTCCCGGTGAATACACGCAGTGCGGCGCTGGTTGGAATAGACCGACAAACGAGCCGCGCGACCTGGTCAATGCGAAATATATCCTCGCAGTCGGAAACAACATGTTCCATTCCGTCCTGACGCGCTCCTCGCTTGTGTTCGATGCACAGGAAGCGGGGGCTAAGCTCATCGCGGTCGACCCGAATTATTCCCAGATGGCCCAGAAAAGCGATGAATGGATCCCCATTCAGCCGGGAACCGACGCGGCGTTGTATCTCGGGATGTGCTCGCACATCGTTGAAGAGCGCCTCTATGACGAGGGCTTCATGAAGCGGCGCACGGACTTCTGCTTCTTAGTCGATGTCGCTTCTGGGGAGCGGCTTTCTGCGGGAGGCGATGACGAAGCGATAGTTGGCTTGGTGTGGGATAACGCTTCAAACTCAGCTGTCCGCCATGACGAAGCGCAAGACCCCGCGCTCACTGGCAGGCGCACGATCGATGGGGTTGAATGCCGTACGGTGTTTGACCTTTTCTGCGAGTCCTTGAAGGAGTTCCCGATAGGGACTGCGGCTGAATTAACGCATATTCCCCAAGAAAAGATCGAGGAAATCGCGCGCGATTATGCCACGAGCGGGGCATCGACCCTAATGCTCGGCTACGGCGGCAACGACAAGATGGCAAACGCGGATATCGCAGGCCACGCGGTAGCTGCGCTCACCGCGCTTACCGGCAACATTGGAAAGCCGGGGGCCAGCAATGGAAGCTACGCCGATGGCATTCACGGCTACCAGGCAACCTTGGGGTCGTGGAAACTCCCCGATGATGTCAAGGCTGCAACGCTCGAGCTGAAGTTCTTCCGGTTGCCCTATGAAGAGAGCAACGTGCACATGGCCATCATCGCCGGCGATTCCCCCATGAACAGGACCGCCAATTACACCATGACTGAACAGTGGCTTGACAGCCTGGATTTCCTGGTGGCTATCGATATGTACTACACCAGTTACACCGATCATGCGGATCTGGTCTTACCTGCCTGCACCGTCTTCGAAAGCGAGGAGCCCTATGTGGGCATCGAAGCCTACGGCGGATATGTGTTATTGCGGGAAAAGGCCATCGACCCGCTGTTCGAGAGCAAGACGGACTATGCGATTCAGAACGACATCGCGGAAATTTTCGGGCGGCGTGACTTGCTTCCCAAAACACAGGAGGAGTTCATCCGGCATTGCCTTGACACTTCGACGGACGAGACGATAGAGGGCATAACGCTCGATACCCTCGTTGCCAACCAGGGCCTTCAGCCCCAGTCCTGCCAAAAGACTATACGACGGGCGTATGTGGACAAGTTCGGCACCAAGAGCGGACGCCTCGAGCTGTACAACGAGGCAATGCTCCCTTACGATCAGCAGCTTCCAAAGTGGGAGCCGGCTGACGAGGCGGGCGAAGATGGTGAGTTGCGTTCCAAGTTCCCACTGCAGTTCGCAACGTACAAGTCGAAGTTCCGCGTTCACAATCAGTTCTGGGACTCGTCTTGGAACAACCAGTACGAATCGGCTTCCATCGAGATGAACGGCGTCGACATGGAGTCACGCGGGCTTGAAGATGGCGATGAGGTCCGCATATTCAACGATCGTGGAGAGTTTGTCACCAGCGTTCTCCACAACGAGGCTGTGAGGCCCGGGTTTGTGCGCATGCCGTCTGGCGCCTGGAAGAAGAACGTGAAGTCGGGCTGCTTCCAGAACGTCTCCAATAGCAATGTGTACGAAAGGCATTCAAAGCAGCAGCTGGGTTACTTGATTTTCTTCAATGATGTTCTTGTCGAGGTTGAGAAGGCGTAGGTGGTTATCTATGGCAAGATTGGCTATCGCCGTTGACTTGCATCGGTGTACGGGGTGTCACACCTGCGTCAACGCATGCAAGATGCAGAACAATGTTCCCATGAGCATGTTATGGAACCGCGTTATCACAGAAAACGCATCCATGTCGGATGGCGTAGAGGGAACCTATCCCAATGTGTCGAGGACCACGATTCCTCTGGCTTGCCAGCATTGCGAGAATCCAGCGTGCCAGAAGGTGTGCCCGACGGGTGCCACGTACAAGGACGATCAGGGCCGTGTGGAAATCGACTACGACAAGTGCATTGGCTGCCGCATGTGCATGGCAGCATGTCCGTACAACGTGCGCCAGTTCAACTGGGAAGAGCCCGTGCGCGACCCGGACTTCAACTACGGCGATGCGCGCGTGCCGGTTCGCGTGAAGGGCGTCATGGAGAAGTGCACGCTGTGCAAGGAGCGCACCGATGATGGCGACGAGCCCATGTGCGTAGTTTGCTGTCCGATGAGGGCCCGGAAATTCGGTGATTTAGACGACCCGAATTCCGAGATCTCGCGCATCAGGCGCGAGCGTAATGTCCGCATCCTGCTCGAGGACATGGGCACCAAGCCCCAAGTCTTCTACTTCGCATAAGGGAGGTGCATCATGCAATCCAAAGGTTTCTCGAAAGTTGCCATGGGCATCTTTGGCGCATTGACGCTCGTCGGCATCGGCTGCTGGATTTTCCAGCTCATGGGCGGCCTCGGCGTCACCGGCATGTCGAACGGCACGTCGTGGGGTCTCTACATCTGCACGTTCATGCTGTTCGTGGGCCTGTCCGCCGGCGGCCTGATCGTGGCGAGCTCCGCGCACGTGTTCGGCATCGAGTCGTTCAAGAAGATTGCCAAGCCCGCTGCCATCCTATCCACGGTATGCATCTGTGTCGCCGGCATGCTCGTCTTGGTTGACTTGGGCGGCATCCAGCGCATTTGGCGCATGTTCACGGGCCCGAACTTCCTCTCGCCGCTTCTGTGGGACATGTGCATCATCACGATCTACCTGGTCATCAACATCCTCGACCTCGTCTGGATGCAGAAGGGCGACGAGGAGAAGGTGCGCAAGCTGTCCTACGTGGCGCTGCCCGTCGCCATCCTCGTGCACTCGGTGACCGCCTGGATCTTCGGCCTGCAGATCGCCAAGGCGTGGTACACGGCCATCATGGCGCCCATCTTCGTGGCGTCCGCGCTCGACAGCGGCCTGGCGCTGCTCATCTTGGCGCTGTTGCTGCTCGACCGCGTGGGCATGGTCGCGTTGGAAACCGACCTGCTCTCGAAGCTCGGCAAGCTGCTCGCGACCTTCATCGCCGTCGACGCGTTCTTCATCTGCTGTGAGCTCTTGACCATGGCATATCCTGGCGCGAGCGAATCGGTTGCGCTCTCGCACATGCTCTCCGGAGCGACCGCCCCGTTCTTCTGGTTCGAGATCGTCGGCGGCTTGCTCGTGCCGTTCGTCATCCTCGCGGCGTCCAAGAACCGCGAGAAACGCGGCATGATCGTGCTGGCGAGCGCGCTCGTGGTCCTCGGCGTGGCCTGCAAGCGCATCTGGCTGCTGTTCACGAGCTTCATCACACCCAACATCGCAGGCGGCCCCGGCATCGCCGGTGGCTCTGCGGCGGCACGCGACGGCGGCAGCATCTGGGCGACGATCGGTACGTATACGCCGACGATTCCCGAAGCCCTCATCGTCGTAGGCGTCATCTCGCTCGGCGTGCTTCTCTTCATGGTGCTGTCGAACAAGCTTATCGCCAATGGCTCCGAGTCGGTTTCCCTTCCCGCCGACGAAGCCGTTCAGACAGCTTAAGCACCTCCTTCCTTCCGAGGCGCCTGCAGGCTTGCTGCCCGCAGGCGCCTCCACTCTTTTATCCGTCGACACGTTATAATGCGAAGCGACGGGAAACGGAACGAAAACGAAGCCGACGAGAATGGCTTCGAGGCTTGCATACGAAAGGCTATCTATGGCACGCACAACCGAGACATGGGTCAATTACGCAGAGGCGCTGGCGTTCATCGGCAATTCGCTGCTCGCGCCCATGAACCAGACGGGCACCGTGGGGCTCGAGCCGGCGTTTTGGGAGAGTTTTCCCGCTCTCGACGACGTGAAGGTGGCGCTCGCCCTGGAGAAGTGCCAGGCGTACGCAGCAGAGGCCCAAGCCCTGGCCGCCGAGGGCGGCGATGCCGTGCAGCGCGAGTCCGTCGAGTATACGAAGCTGTTCGTCGGCCCGCCGCATCCGGCTGCTGCGCCGTGGGAGACCATGCACTGCGGCGAGGGCGCGTCGGTTGGCTTCGGCGAGGCGACCTTCGAGATGCAGCGGCTGCTGCGCGAGGCAGGGCTCGAGGTTTCCAACGAGAACAACCAGTACGCCGACCACATCGGCATCGAGCTTCTGTACGCGTCGGTGCTTTGCCAGCGCGCTGCCGAAGCTTGCGATGCGGGGGACGAAACCCGTGCATCTGAGCTCGAATCGCAGCTCGCCTCGTTCGTGCGGGCTCACCCGCTCGCCTGGATCGGCCGCCTCGTCACGGCTGTCACCGAAGCCGAGGCCAACGGCTATATCGTGAGGTTGCTCGAGCTCGCGCGTGCGTTGCTCGCGACGCTCTCGTAGCACGAATGCGTCAATCGAGGGCGTCAATAATTCGGCAGGGTTGTCCCGACGGCATTGAGCGAGCGGCTGGGCGGCGGGGGTGTCCGCCGCTTACGCAGGCACAACTGTCTTCTCATATATGTGCCGAGTAGCTGTAGGCGGGCACCCCCGCCGCCCAGC
>CACZIP010000108.1 GCA_902781245.1 uncultured Coriobacteriaceae bacterium
CTGCAGCGCAGGAGGCATTGTCGAAGCTTTGCCTGAGCGCTCAGGCGCCTGTGTCTGAAGGACGCATCTTCGTCGCGCATACAGTGGACGACCGCATTGAGAACTTCTACATGCGCTCGATCGTGGGGACCGGCCCCGGCGGCTTCAGGTCGATGTTGTACCTGAACGGGCAGGTCGCGCGTCCGCTGCTCGACTGCGGACGGCAGGAGCTGCGCGATTACATCAACGATTTGGCCGAAAGCGGCGCCGATGTTGCGCGCGACGATGATGGAAAGCTGTGGCGCGATGACGCCACGAATGCGCACACGGACCGCTTCCGCGCGTTCGTGCGCCACGAAATCGTGCCATTGGCGAAAGAGCGGAATCCTCGGCTCGACGAGACGCTCATGCGCACGATGAACCTGATTGCCGACGAGGACGACATGCTCGACGAAATGGCGGAAAACCTCGTGGAGCAACATGTTGTCTGGCTCGAGCCGGCGGAGGAGGGCTGCGTGCTCTCGCCTTGGCTTGCCGCCGAGCGCATGCCATTGCAGCGTCGCATCGCCGTCAAGGTGCTCGAGCGCCTGCTCGGCTCGAATGCGCGCATCGAAACCGCATCAGTCGACGCGGTGCTTGCGGGCTTTGAATCTGGAAAGCCCATCAGCGGCTATGTAGCCAATATTCAGGGCAATCTTGCAGTCAGCGCCAATCGGAACGGTGTGCGCATCGAGCCGATGGCGTCGTTCCGCATGCGCAGGAAGAAACAGTAACCAAGAAGAATCATCCTTTTGGTTAGTGGGAAGATGACAAGATGAATGAAGCAATCGATATAGTGCTTGCAAGCGCATCCCCGCGGCGCAGGCAATTGCTCGAGGATGCGGGTTTGAAGTTTCGTGTCCACGCGGTCGACGCTGACGAGACGCTCGACGACAGCTTGGTCGAGCAGCCGCTCGAAGCGGTGAAGAAGCTTGCCGAGCGAAAGGCGAGGGCGGCTGTCGAAGAGCTCGTCGACGACGAGTACGATGGAACGATGGTCGTCATCGGCTCGGACACCATGGTTGTGCTGAGGGGCGAGATCTTCGGCAAGCCCGTTGACGCCGCAGACGCGGAGCGCATGCTCCGTGCCCTGTCAGGGTGCGGCCATGATGTGAACACTGCAGTGTCGGTCTGGGTGGTGCATGCTCCGAAAGGCCAGGACGTTGGCCTGTTCTACCGCACGTTCGTCGATACGACGTACGTGTACTTCAAGGATCTGACCGAAGAGCAGATTGCAACCTACATCGCGAGTGGAGATCCGTTCGACAAGGCAGGATCCTATGGCATTCAATCGGGTGCCGGGGCTTTCGTCGACCACATCGAGGGTGCTCTCGACACCGTTATCGGGTTTCCCGTCGAGCGGCTTCGAGAAGAGTTCCCTGATATATTTCTGTCATAACCGGCGAAGTGGCACACCGCTCCCTGGGAATGCTGTGCCACTTTCGGAATGGCACAGCATTCCCAGGGAGCGGTGTGCCACTTCGTCGGCATGCGAATGATTGCCGCTGTTGAGCGGCGTGTAAATATCGTGGCTGTTCAGCGCCCGTTACCGTATTGTGGTTTGCGTTTTAGCCGCTCATGGTAAACTTTCTCTTTAATGTTCAAACGAGAAAAGGCGTGAATCGTGCATAAGGACATCAAGGAAATCCTCTACGCTGAAAGCGAGATCAAGGCCCGCGTTGCCGAAATCGGCGGTGCTCTGACCGACAAGTATTCCGCAATCGCCGATGCAGGCGAGCCGGTTGTGCTCGTGTCGGTGCTCCGCGGAGCTGCCATCTTCATGGCGGACCTGGCTCGTGCTACCGAAATCCCGCTCGAGATGGACTATATGGCCCTCTCTTCCTATGGGAGCGGCACGAAGAGCTCCGGCGTCGTGAAGATCGTGAAGGACCTCACGTCTAGCATAGAGGGCAAGCATGTCATCATCGCTGAGGACATCCTCGACTCGGGTTTGACGCTCCAGTTCCTTCTCGAGAACCTGCAGTCGCGCAAGCCGAAATCCATCGAGGTTGTCACCTTGCTGCGCAAGCGCACCCGCGAGCAGGCGCACATCGACTGTGCGCATATCGGGTTCGAGTGTCCGGACGAGTTCATCGTCGGTTACGGGCTCGATTATGCGGAGCGTTACCGCAATTTGCCCTACATCGGCATCCTCAAGCCTGAAGTGTACGAATAAGCACCACGCAACGGACCACAAGAAAGACACCACATGCCACAAAACAACAAGCAGCCTGACAACAGAAGTGTGGTCATTTGGATCATCGTGTTCTTTGTGATCGCGATGATCGCTGGCCAGCAGTTCGTTTCATTGCAGGGATCGTCTGGAAACGGTGAGAACAACAAGCCGCTGACGACCGATACGCTCATCACATCGGAGTTCCTGCAAGCCATCGAGCAAGACCGTGTCGTGTCGGTCGTTTACGACGCGCGCAACTACACCGTCACCGGTACCTATTATCCCGCAATCACCGCAGGTTCGACTGGTACCGATGCGTTCAACGAAGCATTCGGCGCCTTGAACACGAGGCTCGCCATGCTCGAGTCGAGGCCCGATGGCTCCCTCACGGGTCTCAGCACCCGCAGCCTGAGCGCAACGACGCTCGGGGAAGAACATGGTTACACGTCGACCTATGTCGGCCAGGAATCGCTTGCCCAGCTCGTCGCGCAGCATCCTCAGATCACCTACGAGGTGACGCTGCCGATGCAATGGCTCGACATCCTGAGCACGATTCTTCCGCTCCTCTTGTTCGGCGTACTCATCTGGATCTTCTTCTCGCAGATGCAGAAGGCTAACAATCAGCAGATGGGCTTTGGCAAGACGAAGGCCAAGAAAGCCCACGAGGAGCGTCCCGACGTCAAGTTCGACGACGTTGCCGGCGTGGACGAGGCCGTCGAGGAGATGAAGGAAATCAAGGACTTCCTTGCCAACCCGGCGAAATATCAAGCCCTTGGCGCGAAGATTCCGCGTGGCTGCCTGCTTGTCGGCCCTCCGGGCACCGGCAAGACGCTGCTTGCACGTGCTGTGGCAGGTGAGGCGGGCGTTCCGTTCTTCAGCATTTCTGGTTCCGACTTCGTCGAGATGTTCGTCGGCGTCGGCGCATCGCGCGTTCGCGATTTGTTCCAACAGGCCAAGGAGGCTTCACCTTCGATCATCTTCATCGATGAGATCGACGCGGTCGGCCGTCAGCGTGGTGCTGGCTTGGGCGGTGGCCATGACGAGCGCGAGCAGACACTCAATCAGTTGCTCGTCGAGATGGACGGTTTCGATTCTAACGATTCCGTCGTGCTCATCGCCGCTACCAACCGTTCCGACATCCTGGATCCGGCGTTGCTGCGTCCGGGCCGTTTCGACCGCCAGATCGTCGTGGACGTGCCCGATGTCAAGGGTCGCGAACGCATCCTGCAGGTGCATGCGGCTGACAAGCCCATCGGCAGTGACGTCGACTTGAAGAAGATCGCATCGCTCACTCCTGGTTTCACGGGCGCCGACCTGATGAACCTCATGAACGAGAGTGCGCTGCTCACTGCGCGTCGCGGCAAGAAGGTGATCACCATGCAGGAGGTCACCGAGTCGATGGAACGCGTCATCGCAGGCCCCGAACGCAAGGGCCGCGTCATGACCGAAGAGACGCGCAAGACGATTGCCTACCACGAGAGCGGTCATGCGCTCGTCGGGCATCTGCTCGACCATGCCGATCCCGTCCACAAGATTTCGATTATCTCGCGTGGTCGCGCACTGGGCTACACGATGTCGATTCCGGACGAGGACAAGGTGCTCAACTCGCTCACCGAGATGCGCGACCAGCTGGCTGTTCTGATGGGCGGTCGTGTTGCCGAGGAGATTTACTGCGGCGACATCACGACGGGTGCCAGCAACGACCTCGAGCGCGCCACGAAGATCGCCCGCTCGATTGTCACGCAGTACGGCATGAGCCCGTTGGGCCACCAAGTGTTCGGTCAGCCGAACCATGAGGTCTTCCTCGGCCGCGATTACGGCAACACGCAGGACTACTCGGAAGAGACCGCACGTCGTATCGACGACGAGGTGGCGCGCATCATGCGCGAAGCCCACGACCGAGCCTACGAGATCCTCTCCTCGCGTCCCGAGCAGATGCACCTCATGGCATCGGTTCTGCTCGAACGCGAAACGGTCGATGGCGAGGAATGCCAGGCTCTTCTCGACAACAAATGGGACGAGTACTTGGCTCGCGAGGACGAGATCATCGCTCGCAAAGAGGCCGAAGAAGCTGCAGCACGTGCACGTGATGAGCGTTTGGCCGATCCCAATTGGCGCGAGAAGGAGCAGGCGGCCTACGGAGGCTATCAATCTGGCGGACAAGGCGGCTTGCCCGGTCAGGTCCAGCAGCAGCCTTACGGGCAGCAGCCCACCAACCAACAACCTTACGGGCAGCAACCTTACGACCAGCAGCCTTACCAGCAGCAATCGTATGGTCAGCATGCGGCATCGATGGTCCCGCCTGTGGAGCAGCAGCCCGTTCAGCAACCAGTCGAGTCTCCGGAAGACGCGCAAGCGCATCGATTCGACCCTGGCTTCACGCAGCAGGCACCCAGCGCTCATCAATCGGGTGAGCAGCCTGACAATGAAGAGGAGAGCCGATAATGACCTGGCATTGCGCCTCGTACGAATTCGATGAAAGGATGCCCATTGTGATGGGCATCCTCAATGTTACGCCCGATTCGTTCTCGGATGGTGGGCAGCACAATGCGCTTGGTGATGCGCTCGAACACGCGCATCGCATGCTCGACGAAGGCGCTGCCATCATCGATGTGGGAGGCGAGTCCACGCGTCCGGGTAGCGACGAGGTGTCCATCGGCGAAGAGATCGACCGCGTTATCGATGTCGTTCGTGTGCTTTCCGATGAAGGCGTGTGCGTGAGCATCGACACGCGCCATGCCGAAGTAGCCCGTGCTGCTGTTGAGATGGGCGCTTCGATCATCAATGACGTCTCGGGCTTCCGCGACCCTGCCATGGTCAAAGTCGCCACCGAGTGCGATGCTGGTCTTGTGGTCATGCATATGAAGGGCGAGCCCAAGACCATGCAAAACGACCCCCAGTACGACGACGTAGTTGCTGAAGTGCGCGATTATCTTCGCAATAGGGGAGCAGAGCTCGAAGCTGCCGGCATTGCGCATGATCGTATTTGCATCGATCCTGGTCCGGGTTTCGGCAAGACGCCGAGCCAGACGCTCGAAATGGTGCGCAACTACCATGAGTTCGCACGTTTGGGTTATCCGCTCATGGCGGCGTTCTCCCGCAAGAGCTTCATCGGCTATGCCTACCATATCGACAATCCGGCCGAGCGCGATGCGGCTTCTGCTGCAGAGGCTTTGCTCGCCTGCGAACTCGGCGCTTCGGTCGTGCGGACCCACAACGTCGCGATGACGGTCAAGGCGCTGAAGGACTTGCGTCCACTCATCGTGCTCAGCCTCGGGTGCAACATCGCGCTCGTCGGCAATCCCGGCGAAGAGCAGGAGGGCAAGATCGCCCAGCTCAACCAGGCGATCACCCAGCTGTGCTCATTGCCCGACTCGCAGATCATCGACATCTCGAGTTTCTATTCGAGCGAACCGGCCTACTACGAAGACCAGGAGGAGTTCGTGAACGCCATCGTGCTCATGCGGTGCGGTGTTGCCCCCCGCGAACTGCTCGACTACCTCCACGCTATCGAGAACAGCCTGGGTCGTGTACGCACAATCGCGAACGGTCCGCGCACGTGTGACATCGACATCGTGGATTACCAGATGTACGTTGTCGATAACGAAGTGCTCACACTCCCTCATCCACGCATCCTCGAGCGCGATTTCGTCGTAAAGCCGCTCATGGAGCTTAGGCCGAACTTCATGTTCGCCGATGATCGGGTTCTTTCCGACGAATTCGTTGCATACGGAAAGGCCGAAAGGATCCGATAGCGAACGCGTGCAGAAGCTTGCTTCCATTTGGTTGTATAATCAAGTGGGACAAAAATGGTACGTATATGTGATGACATAACTCGGTAGTTGCGGGGGTTATTATGGGACAAGCAGAACGAGCGTCGACCAAAGCGGTAAAGCCGCTTGCGGCAACCGAGTCGCGCACCAGGTCGATTGCGTTCGTCGCGCTGTCGATTGCCATCATCGCCGTTTCGGCGTGGGTGACGATTCCCATAGGCCCTGTGCCCTTCACGCTGCAGATGTTTGCTGTCACATTCGCCATAATCGTGCTCACACCCAAGCAAGCGCTTGCAGCCATCGCGGGCTATCTTGCACTCGGCGCGATTGGGGTGCCGGTGTTTTCGGGCATGCGCGGAGGAATCGGTGTCTTGCTCGGGTTCACTGGCGGTTTCCTGTGGGGCTATCTTGTGGGCGTTGCGCTTGCAGTGGCTTTCCTCGCGCTCATGCGCTCGCGTGGCATTGACAACTTTGCCACCTGCGTAGTCGCAGGCATCATCTTTACGCTCGTTGCATACGTGTGCGGTTGGGCGCAGTACATGGCGGTTGCGAACGTCGGCCCGCTCGCTTCGTTTGCGGTGACGGTCGCTCCCTTCATCGTCGTCGACCTCATCAAGATCGTGGCTGCAACTGCCGCTGCACGAGCGGTCGTGAATGCGCTTTCTCTGCGCTAAAAGCCGGCGCTTCTATCGATCGAACTCGACGAGCCTGCGGAAGCGGTCGCTTGTGTCTATCAATTCGGCGGGGGAGCCGTCGAGATCCAACCGTCCGTCTTCAATGAAGACAACGCGGTCGAAGCGCTCAATCTGTGCAAGGTGATGTGTGATCACGATAAGCGTGCGCCCTTCGCATGTCGCGAACAAAGTGTCGAGCAACTGGCTTTCCGTGATGGGGTCAAGCGCTGCGAACGGCTCGTCGACGAGCACTATCTCAGAGTCGGCTGCGAGCACGCGGGCAAGGGCGATACGATGCGCCTCACCG
>CACZIP010000109.1 GCA_902781245.1 uncultured Coriobacteriaceae bacterium
GGGTGACGGTCGCGAAGGCAGCCGCGTGGCGTTCACGGCGCCTGCGGGCGTGGGTGACAACATCCGCGCGGCGGGTGAGGAAGCCAAGGCTGGCGAGGTCATCGTCCATGTGGGCGAGGTCGTTCACTCTGCAGGTGTGGGCTTCCTGACGGGCTGCGGCGTGACGCGCTGCAAGACCTACCGTCGTCCGCATGTTGCCATTATCGCGACTGGCTCCGAACTGGTTGATCCCACTGAAGTTCCCACGCAAGGCAAGATCCGCAACTCGAACAGCTACGCGCTCGCAGCCTGCGCGATCGACGCTGGTGCCATTCCTGAGATTCGCCCCATCGCTGCGGATGATTTCGAGGGGTTGAAGGCGGCTGTGCTCGAATGCACGCGCGATTTCGATTTCGTCGTCACGAGTGGCGGTGCAGCCAACGGCGACTACGACTTCATCAAGAAGGTTGTCGACGATGCAGGTGAGCTGCTCATGACCACCGTCAACATGCGCCCCGGCAAGGCTCAGACGTTCGGCATCGTCGAGGGCACGCCTGTGTTCGGTCTGCCCGGCAACCCGGCGGCGGCTTATCTGGGTTTCGAGACGATCATCCGTCCGGCTCTGCGCAAGATGCAGGGATACTCGCATTTCGAGCGCCCGCATGTCACGGCGAAATTGACGGGTCCCGCTAAGAAGAAAGACCCGCGCCGCATCTTCAATCGCGGTACGCTCACGAAGAACGAGGCAGGGGAGTACGAGGTTTCTCTCGCCAAGAACCAGAGCTCTGGCTTGTTCGGTCCCATCCAGCGTTCGAACTGCTTCATCGTCTTGCCTGAAGGTCCTGGCAAGTACGAAGCGGGCGACACCGTCGATTGCGTGTTGCTCGACATTCCCGAGGAGGTGCTGCTCTAATGGCAGAATTGAGATTTGCGATCGTGACGTGCTCCGACACCCGCTCGATCGAGCAAGACACGGCGGGCGCTGCCCTCGAGCAGCTCATTGCCGACAACGGTTGGGAGTGCGCGAGCCGTGTCATCGTCAAAGACGAGCGTGCCGACATAGCGGCGGCCATCGTCGAGGCGTGCGATACGATTGACGCCGACATCGTGCTCACGTGTGGGGGCAGCGGCCTGTCGCTGCGCGATGTGACGCCCGAGGCCACGCAAGACGTTTGCGAGCGCAATGTGCCCGGCATCGCCGAGGCCATGCGTGCGCACTCGTTGGCAATCACTCCGTTTGCCATGCTCTCGCGTGCGCTTTGCATGCAGCGCGGTCGCCACATTGTCATCAACCTTCCGGGTAGCGAGAAGGCTGCTCGCGAAAACTGGGACGGCATCGTCGATGCCTTGCCCCATGCTGCCAAGATGATGGCGGGCGGCGGTCACTAAAGAGTTTTTGGGAGCGAGTCGGTGCCCTGGCCCCTGGCTCATTGTGCACAATGAGCCAGGGGCCAGGGCACCGACTCGCTCTTGCCATGCCTTACACCCTCGCGATTGCGTTATCCTAGCGATAACACGATAACGAGCAAAGGGGCACTCATGAACGACTTGCCGAACGGGTTCACCGGTTATTCGGGCATTTCTCCCGATTTCGAATCGGCGGCGGATGCAATGCGCAGAAGCCGTGCCGAAGCGCCTCAGACGTCTCATGTCAACACGCCTTCGCCGATGCGCTCTTCGGCTCCGGATGGGGCATTCCAATACACGCGCGACATGTCGTCGGGAAGGCGCGTGCAGGGCGAGTTGCCGTTCGATCTAGACCGAATCGACCACCTGTCGACGCCCGAGCGCAGGTGGGCCTGGTCCGAAATCGATCTGGGCGCCATCCGCCACAATGTCGCTGATGTGCGTCGCCACCTCGGCTCGCGTACGCGGTTGATGGCTGTTGTGAAAGCCGATGGTTACGGCCACGGCGCTCCCGAGGTGTCAAAGGTCATGCTGAACGCAGGCGCTGATCGCTTGGCCGTTTCCAACATCGACGAAGCCATGCAATTGCGAAAGGCGGGTGTCAGGGCGCCAATCTTGATCTTGGCTCAGCCTCCCGCGTCGTCGATTCCGCTCTTGCTCGGCTACAACGTGACGCCCACGATCTACAATCCGGAGTACGCCATCGCGTATGCGGAAGCCGCAGATTTGCACGGCATGAAGGCTCCGTACCATCTGGCGGTGAACACGGGCATGAACCGTATTGGCGTGCGTTTCGATGAGGCAGTCGAGTTCCTCTATCAGGTCAGTTTCCATCGTGCACTCGAGCTCGAAGGCACGTTTACGCACTTTGCAACAGCTGATGATGCCGACCCGTTCGAAATGCAGATCCAAGCCAAGCATTTCATCGAGGCGTTGCAGGGTATGCAGGCTGCAGGATTCGACCCGGGAATCGTGCATGCTGCGAACACGGCGGCGACGTACCGCTATCCCGACGTGCATTTCGACATGGTCCGATGCGGGCTTGCGCTCTACGGGTTCCATCCGTGCCCGGAGACGCGTGATATAGCCGATCTCAAACCAGCCATGAGCGTGCACGCGCGCATCACCGACACGCGTTTCGTGCCCATGAGCGAAGGTGTTTCGTATGGGCTGCATTACCGCAGTCCCGGTTCGGTCAAGATCTGCACGGTGCCAATCGGCTATGCCGACGGTTTGCGCCGCAACTTGTCGGGCAACACCGATTTCATCATGAACGGCCGCTACTTCCGCCAGGTCGGCAACATCTGCATGGACCAGTGCATGTTCGAGGTCGATATGCGCAGCTACGGCACACGCGAGCGAATTGACCCGCAGGTTGGCGACGAGGTCATCATCGTGGGAAGCCAGGGCATTGCTGAAGTGAGCATCGACGAGATGGCCTACAAGCTCGATACCATTCCCTACGAGATCGCCATCGGGTTCTCGCATAGATTGGAGCGCGTCTATGTCTGATGGAGCGCGCATGCCCAAACCCCACATTCCGCTCGACGAGCTTCAGGCGCAAGTCGCCAATTGCCGCAAGTGCGCGTTGTGCGAAACGCGCACCCAAACGGTGTTCGGCGACGGCAATCCCGATGCCCGTGTTCTGTTCGTGGGAGAGGCGCCTGGAAAGAACGAGGATTTGCAGGGCATTCCCTTCGTGGGGAAGGCCGGCCAGAACTTGAACACGCTGCTCGAAATCGCCGGGTTGAAGCGCGAGGACGTCTTCATCGCCAACGTGTTGAAGTGCCGTCCACCTGGAAACCGCGATCCGCGCCCTGAGGAGATCGAGATTTGCACGCCGTATTTGCGCGAGCAGACGCGTACGATTAATCCCGAGTTCATCGTGACGTTAGGTAATTTCGCCACGAAGTTCATCCTGAAGACCGATCGCGGCATCACGGGCTTGCACGGTAAGCTCATGATGGCCGGTCGCTTCAAGGTGTTTCCGATTTACCATCCGGCAGCAGCCATCTACGACCATTCGAAGTGGGAGGCGCTCGAGAACGATTTCGTCACGCTGGGGCAATTGCTCAAGCAGTGACATGCGTTGAGGTCGTCGACGGAAAGGGGAGAATCCGGAACGTCGGCAGCATGAAGGAGAAAATAATGGAAGAGTTCGATCCGATTGCCTATATCAACGAACCTCGCTGGCAGAAGGTGCGACCTGGTCTCGAGCGTATAACCGAGTTGCTCGAGCGGATGGGCCGCCCTCAGGACCGTCTGAAGTTCGTGCACGTTGCCGGGACGAATGGGAAAGGGTCGACCTGCGCGTACATCGCAAGCATTCTGCAAGAAGGCGGATACCGAACAGGGTTGTTCACGAGCCCTTACATCATCGAATTCGAAGAGCGCATTCGCGTGAATGGGGAGAACG
The DNA here is from genome assembly GCA_902781245.1 of uncultured Coriobacteriaceae bacterium. Taxonomy (GTDB): domain Bacteria; phylum Actinomycetota; class Coriobacteriia; order Coriobacteriales; family Eggerthellaceae; genus UBA9715. The sequence goes on from CACZIP010000109.1 coordinate 3,803, forward strand.
TCCCGCCAGATGCCTTGCGTGATATCACATTGTTCGTGCGCGAGCATTCCGAGGCAATGGCCGAGCTTTCCGGTGAGCATCCGACCGAGTTCGAGCTCATGACTGCCGTTGCGTTCGAGCATTTCGCGCGCAGCGAGTGCGATATCGTCGTGTGCGAGGTCGGTCTGGGAGGCCGGCTCGATTCTACCAACATCATCGACCCTCCAGAGGCATGCGTGATTACGCGCATCGGCCTCGATCATACCGAGTTTTTGGGCGACACACCTGCGAAGGTGGCTGCGGAGAAGACAGGCATCATCAAGTCGGGTTCGGCCGTCGTGTCGTGGCCCCAGGAAGACGAAGGCGCCTTGAAGGCGATCTTTGACGCAGCGGAACGGTGCGGTGCGGATGTCGTCGTGCCGGATATGGGGTTGCTCGAAGTGGGCGGTGTCAGTGCCGAAGGCATTCGTTCATTTACATACGACGGCGAGAGCTTTACGACGAAGCTGCTCGGCAGCTACCAGCCGTCGAACGCCGCACTTGCCATCGAGACGGCACGTCAGCTTCGCGAGCGTGGATGGAAGCTGCCCGATGATGTGATCGAGCGCGGTGTAGCTAGCACGTCTTGGCCGGGCCGCTTCGAGGTCGTTTCGGACGATGTGCCGGTTGTCGTCGTCGATGGCGGGCATAATCCGCAAGGTGCCGAGGTGCTTGCCGATTCGTTGCGCGATGTGTTTGCAGGGCGCCGTATCGTGTTTTTGATGAGTGTGCTTGCCGACAAGGACTACCCGGCGATGATCGAGCAAGTTGCCTCGCTTGGTGTTGCATGGGTATGCGTGACCTCGCCAAACGCCGCTCGCGCCCTTTCCGCCGACGACCTCGCGTGCGAGATTCGCAAGCATGTCGATGCTTCGGTTGTCATCGAGACTGCTGACGGTTTTGCAGCGGCAATGAAAAGAGCCCGCGAAATCGCAGGCTCCGATGGTGTAGTTTGCGCGTTCGGCTCGCTCTACTCGATTGCCGAGATCAAGAAGGCGTTGTAACGGGCGTGCCATTGGGGACAGGCCAAATGTCTCATACCTTTTCTACTGCAACAGAGACCGGGTCTCTGTTGCAGTAGAAAAGGTATGAGACATTTGGCCTGTCCCCAATGGCACGTATGACCGTCGTTTGCGATCTACAGCCCTTCGACGTATTCGACGAACTCCCCGAGCGTTTCGATGCCCTCGGAATCGTCGAATTCCCCGAGATCGATGCCGAGCCTGTCCTCGAGCTCGCAAACCAGCTCGACCATGTCGAGCGAATCGATGTTGAGCGACTCGAACGTCGATTCCTCGGTGATGTCGGCCGGATCGATGTCCAGGTTCTCGTGCAAAATGTCCTTGATGGTGTCGATGATCGTCATGTTTCCTCGTTTCTTGTTTTCCGTGGTCAAAGAAAAGGGGCGCACCGTCCGTGCGCCCCGCAAAGCCAAAAGATTTAGAGCTTCTGCTTCAGGATGCCGTAGCCGCCGTCATCGCGACGGTACAGCACACAGACCGCTTCGGTGTCGCGGTCGGTGTAGGCGAAGAAATCGTGTCCGAGCAGATCGATCTGAATCAGTGCCTCTTCCTCGGTCATCGGGGCGAACTCGATTTCCTTTACGCGGACGATTTCCTCGTCAGCCGAGAGGTCGGCCATCAGGGCGTCGAGGTCGAGCTCCTCGCCCTCCATGGTGCGGATGGAGGCCGGATCGCCGTGAGCGCCTCCACGTACCTTGCGGTCGATAACGCGGGTCTTGTACTTGCGAAGCTGGCGCAGCACCTTGGCAGCAGCAACGTCGATGGCCGAGAACATGTCCTGCTCTTCTTCCTCGACACGCACAACGTTGCCCTTGGTGCGGATGGTGACCTCGCATACGCAGGGCAGGGCGATAGACGGGTTCTTCTTGACGCTCAGAACGACTTCAGCGTCGAGGGGATCGATGTCCATGACCTTCATGGCGTTGCCGATTTTTTCCTCGGCATACTGACGGGTGGCGTCTGTAACGGTCATCTTGCGCCCGGCTACTGTGATTGCCATGACTACCTCTTTTCCGATGGGCGAACAAAAAAGCTTGGAAAACCGGTTGCCTTATGCGGCTCTCCTTTCCCAAGCTGGCATAAATAGGATAGCGCAAAAACCACGCCCGCGCAGCATGAAATTGCAATCGTTGGCGACGCGTTGAACGCTGCGCCAAACAGGTTGGTGTTTCATTGTTGCAACAGCAACTACGCTGGTGCCGCGTGCCTCATTGGTATACTTGTCGCGTATCGAATCGCACAGATGCGGAGGGAACAGATGAAAACCGCAGCCATTGTGCTGGCAGCAGGCGCTGGCACGCGCATGAAATCAGATAAACCGAAGGTCGCGCACGAGGTGCTGGGCAAACCGCTCGTCAACTGGGTGCTCGACGCCGCCGAGGAGGCCGGAATCGAGCGTCTTGTCACCGTGGTCGGCCACAAACGCGAGCAGGTCATCCCGCTGGTTGAGGACCGCGCCGAAATCGTGGTGCAGGAAGAGCAGCGCGGCACCGCTCACGCTGTGTTGTCATGCAGCGATGCGTTGGCCGATTTCGAGGGATCGTTGCTCGTGCTGTCGGGCGACTGCCCCCTCATCACGTCTGGAACCATGAAAGCCCTCATCGACATGCGCGAGTCGAACGACGCTGCCGTCGTCGTGCTCACGATGGAGATGTCCGATCCGACGGGCTATGGCCGCATCATCCGCGAAGCGGACGGGTCTGTCGCGCGAATCGTCGAGCAGAAGGACGCATCGCCCGAGGAAGCGGTCGTGACGGAATGCAACTCCGGTTTCTACTGCTTCGATGCGAAAGCGTTGTTTGAAGCGCTTGGACAGGTCGGAAGCGATAACGCGCAGGGCGAGTTCTATCTGACCGACGTTCTCGAGATCAGTCGCAATGCTGGGCGTGCCGTCCTTGCCCTTCCTGCGAAAGACCCGAACGAGTGCTTGGGCATCAACACGCGCGAGCAACTCGCTGCTGTTGAGGAAATCGCACGCGCCCGATAAAAGAGAACTCTGAAGGTCAACAATCGTGGTGTTCTATAGGCGGGGCTTCGTGCTTGCCGAACCCCTCCGTCTGATACGATAACCCCAGCCAAACAGAGCCGCCCGAG
>CACZIP010000110.1 GCA_902781245.1 uncultured Coriobacteriaceae bacterium
TTCAAACCGAAGGCCCGTTTTCGTATGCGCAGGTTGATGACGAGCTGAGGAATTGCAAGACGAAAGACGGACAAGACAACATGACGGATGCGGAAGTCATGCAGATGCGTGGTTGAAATTACGCGATACTCCTTGGTCAGTCAGATAACGAAAGATGGGTAGCGCAAAGGTCGTTTCACGGTCCGTTTGCGGTTCCGTTGATGGATTGCATGCTTAGCATCTCCAGTGTCGCAATCGTAAGCGAGGAGATGAGAACATGGACCTGGACACACTTGAAAAGATGCATTCCAAGCTCAGCCTCGCAGATTTGGGCAAGCCGGCGCTCATCGGGATTGCGGTACTTGTCATCATGGTGGCAGTCTTGGCCGGCCGAAACCTCATCGGAACTGCCACCGCCACAGAATTCGAGCTCTCATCAGATGCGTCATCGATTGAGGAAACCGCATCGGACGGGGGATCACATAAAACAGAAACACTGTTCGTGCACGTTTCGGGTTGCGTTGCGAATCCTGGCCTTTACGAACTCGAGGAGGGGAGCAGGTTGGCTTCGGCGATTGAAGCAGCAGGAGGGTTTACAGAAGATGCTGCTTGCGATTCGGTCAACCTCGCTCGCCGACTTGAAGATGGCGAGATGGTGGTTGTCTTGCCTATGTCTGCTGGAAGCGGTGCAAATGAGGAGATTCCTGAAGTGAAAACGGCAAGCAGCCTCATAAACATCAACACCGCTACCGCTGAAGAGCTCGAGCAGTTGCCGGGTATCGGGCCGTCAACTGCCCAGAAGATCGTGTCCGACCGAATGGCCAACGGTTCATTCAAAAGCCCAGACGACTTGAAGCGTGTTACAGGTATCGGGGACAAGAAGTTCGAGACAATCTCCGCGCTTATCTGCGTCTGATGGGCGAATCGCAAAACTGGCGTGCTAAGCCCGAGCGTCCTGCATTAACGCCAGCGTTCATCATTGGATTTGCGTTGTGGGCAGCTTGCTCGGCTGTGTATCTTTATGCACGTGACGCAAGTATCGAAACGTGCTTCAAGTGCGGGATAATCGCGGGCGCTGTATCGATTCTCGCGACATCTGCTCTCGCATGCAGGCAAATTCCGAAAATGGTAGCGATCATCGTGCTGTCTGTTAGCCTTGGCGCAACGTTGGCGGCTTTCGATGCCATTCATGTGAAAGAAGCTGCAAACGAATTCGAGCAAATGGAGACAATCGAGGCAACGGTTGTTCTCGAGGAGGATTCTTCGGCAACTGAATCAGGCGAACGAGCTCTTGCACGGCTAGAAGGTAGAGCAGCGCCGAGACACGTGACGCTTTACTTGAAGCAAGATGAGCCGCTGTTACAGGGCGATTGCTTGCATGTCAAGGCAAAGGTCCATGCAGTGGACTTCGCGGAATCGGAGTATTCCTGGTCAAGGGCATCTTCCGCATCGTTATATGTTACGTCCTTCGAACTGCAGGATGATACATCCCCATTGGGGCATTTGAGGGCTATACGCAAAGCTGCGCTCGAGGCGTTTAGCGAAGGAAGCACCGAGTCGGGGATGCTAAAAGCCGTGACATGCGGATATCGTCACGACTTTAACGGATCGGATGAGTATCGAGCATTCCAAACATGCGGTTTGGCCCATCTCGTTGCTGTTTCGGGCGCCCATCTTGCAATTGTGGCGGGAATCGTGCTGGCTGCCATGAACTCGCTGAGAACACCGCGTTGGTGCACGGTTGTGGCAACGGTTGGCGTAATGCTCGCATATCTCGTTTTGTCAGGATTACCCGCCTCTGCCATTAGGGCAACCATCATGTCTTCGATCGGACTCATGTCATTTTTCGGCAGCCGGAGGCCTTCGGCCATGAATGCTCTTGGCATAGGTATGTGCTTGATGATTGCATCAGAAGCACATCAGGCTGTTTCTGCATCGTTTTGCCTGTCATGCTTGTCGACGGCTGGCATCATTTTGTTTTCACCGCTTTTGAGTTTTTGGTTCGAGCGTTTGCCGATTCTTCGATTAAGTGCCATCGGCCAACCGTTGTCTCTAACTTTTTCTGCAGGCATTCTCTCCCAGCTTTATGCAACTTCCATGTTCGGTCTTGTTCCAATGATTTCGCCGCTTGCAAACATAGTTTGCGCTCCGCTACTTCCGCTCGTTTGCGGCATAGGCATCGTTGGAGCGCTTTCGTTCGTCATGCACTTGCCTTGCAGTTCGCTCATAGGATTAGCTGCTGTAAAGTGCGCATCTCTGCTCGATACGATTGCAGTTGCGCTCTCATACATTCCCTATGCAAGCATCCCTTTTCAAGTCGGAACCGGAGAGGCGCTCGCTGTCTCGTTCGCTGTAGCTGCGGTGTTGTGGGTGGTGTGGCTGAAACTCGATGCGCGAATCGTGTGTCTGGCCCTCTTTGCATGTGCCATTGCTTTCGTTGCATACGACAGCGCAGCGGCGTCTGGAGACGTTATCGTCATGCTCGATGTTGGCCAGGGCGACTCGATACTTCTTCGGAGTCAAGGCCATGCGATGCTCGTCGACACGGGGAACCAGGATTCGATGCTTATCTCTGCGCTTGGGAGAAACCATGTTCGCCATCTTGACGAAGTTCTTCTCACGCATGCTGATGATGACCATGTTGGGTCACTTGATGCTCTTGCGAGCTGTGTTGAGGTGGATCGGGTCGTAGTAGCCGAGGATATGCTGACATGCAACGACGAGTCATGTCGTGAGGCTATCGAGCAAGCTGGAAAAGTATCGCGAGAGTTCGTTGGGGTGTCAGTAGGCGACGAATTTGAAGTAGGTGCATTTAACTGCAAGGTTATCTGGCCGCATGGATTCAAGGACGCTGGCGGCAATGCTGACAGCTTGTGTCTGATCGTCTCGTATGATGGAAATGGTGATGGTGAAACTGATGCCACCGCGTTGTTTCTCGGTGACGCGGAAAAAGAAGAGCTCAAAGCTATGTTGAGTGAGCAACGGATGGCATCGATCGACATCATCAAAGTAGGCCATCACGGCTCGATGAACGGAATTACGGCAGCTGAGGCCGAGAGGCTCCATCCTGAGATTGCACTGATAGGAGTTGGCAAGCACAATCGCTATGGTCATCCAAGCGAAGAGGTCCTCAACATCTTCCAAGAGATTGGTTGCACAGTTTTTAGAACGGATGAGCAAGGTGATATTGCTTGTTCGTTGAATGCGGAGAACGTAAGCGTGCATACGATGAAGTAGAATGGGCGTATGAGCGAGAAACAAGCACAGAAACTTCTACCTGCCTATCTGGTTGTCGGCGAGGATGCGCTCTAGCGTCGCACGGTTCTCGAACGCTTGAGAAAACGCATTGCCGAATTAGGCGATTTCGAATTCAATCACGACGAGTTCGATGCTGAAAACGCCGATGGGAGCCAGATTGCGATTGCATGCAACACTTTGCCGTTTGCAAGCGAGTTGAGGCTCGTCGAGGTATTCAACATCGAGAAGCTCAAAAAGCAGGATGCTGACGTGCTTGTCGCATACCTCGCTGCTCCAAACCAAAGTACCGTGCTCGCATTGTCAGGCGAGAAGCTCGCAAAGAACTCGCGCCTCTACAAGGCGGTCGCCGATGTGGGTAAGACTGCAGTGATTGAATGTGCTCCTCTGAAGCGCTACGAGCTTGTCAAAGCGCTCAGGTCCATGGCGGTCGGTCATGGGTTCACCCTAACCGAAGGTGCAGCTGATGCGCTTGTGATGCTGGTTGGCGAGGATACGATTCGCCTCGATACCGAGTTGAAGAAACTTGCGCTTGCTCACGTAGGGTCTGACCCTGTTACGGAGCGGGAGGTCAAGGCGCTCGTTGCGCGTACGAACGAGGTTAAACCTTGGGAATTCGTCGACGCATTTTCTGCACGCGACCTCAAACGATGCCTTGCATTGTTGCCGTTAGTAGAATCGACATCGGCCTATGCCCTTATCGCAATGTGTACGAATCGGCTCCGTGAGCTCATTTGCGCGAAGTCTCTTGCTTCTAGAGGCGAAGCAGCGCAGCTCGCCAGCGTATTGAAGGCACCGCCATGGCGCGTGAAGAACCATGTGACCAACTCGCGGAAATTCTCCGATGACGAATTGAGACGTGCCATCGTTTCTGCGCGCGATTGCGAGCGCGCAATGAAAAGCGGCGCGAATCCCGATAACGCTTTCAAGGATTGGCTTATCGAGGTGCTGGCCAAATAGGAAAACATTCATTTCGCTTGCATGCGCATATCAAGGTCAAGCGATTTTTGTTGAGAGACCTTGGCTCGAGCAAAAATCGCGGCGAGCAATGCACATGCGAGCGAAATGAATCAGAGGAAACCTGTTTCGCTAGTCGTCGACTTTCAGAATCGCCATGAAAGCCTCTTGGGGTACTTCGACCGAGCCGATGGCTTTCATACGCTTCTTGCCTTCCTTTTGCTTCTCAAGCAGCTTGCGCTTACGTGTGATGTCGCCGCCGTAGCATTTCGCCAAAACGTCTTTGCGCTTTGCCTTCACGGTCGTGCGGGCAAGAACGCGGCCGCCTACGGCCGCTTGGATAGGCACTTCAAACATCTGGCGGGGAATAATCTCTTTCAGCTTGCGAGCAAGGATGCTGCCGCGGTTGTAAGCGTTATCGGAATGGACGATGAACGACAACGCATCGACCGGTTTGCCTGCAAGCAAAATGTCGAGCTTGACGAGTTTGCTCGCACGGTAACCCGCCATTTCGTAGTCAAGCGACGCATAACCTTTCGTAGATGACTTCAGACGGTCGAAGTAGTCCATGATCATTTCAGAAAGTGGCATCTCCCAGATGACTTCGACTGTCGTTGACGAGAGGTAGTTCATGTTGACGAAGTTGCCCCTCCGCGCGTTGGTAAGGTCCATGACCGGACCGACGTAATCGGGCGGGACGAGAATTTTGACTCTCAGGTACGGTTCTTCGATGCGCTCGATTTCCGAAGGATCGGGCATCTCCTGAGGAGAGTGAAGCGATACCATCTCTCCGTTCTTCTTGTACACGTGGTATTCGACCGATGGGGCCGTGGCCAACAAGTTGAGCCCGAATTCACGTTCGAGGCGTTCCTCGATGACTTCCATGTGCAGAAGGCCCAAGAAGCCTACGCGGAAGCCGAATCCCAATGCGTGAGAGGTTTCGGGCTCCCACACCAAAGCCGGGTCGTTGAGCGCAAGTTTCTCGAGTGCTTCCTTGAGCGGTTCGTATTGATCGCCTTCGATGGGGAAGAGGCCAGTGAATACCATGGGCTTTACGTCGCGGTAGCCAGGAAGCGCTTCGGTTGCGCGATTTGCCTTGTGGGTGATCGTGTCGCCAACCTTGACTTGCGCAACATCCTTCAGGCCCGTGACGAGATAGCCGACGTCGCCGACCGAAAGATCGGGAAGTGCAATCTCGGCAGGTTTGCGGGCGCCGACTTCCTCTACGAGGGCTTCTGTTCCAGCTGCCATCATGTAAATCTGGTCGCCCTTTTTAACCGAACCGTCAACTACGCGAACGAGTGCGACGACTCCGCGGTAAGCGTCGAAATACGAATCGAAGATGAGGGCGCGCAGGGGTGCGTCTGCATTGCCGACCGGGGCGGGAATGTTGTAGACAACGGCTTCGAGAAGGTCGTGCACGCCTTCGCCGGTTTTTGCCGAGCACAGAACGGCATCGTCTGCTGGAATCGCCAATCCATCCTCGATCTGCTCGCGGGCACGGTCGGGGTCGGATGCAGGGAGATCGATCTTGTTGATCAGGGGGATGATTTCAAGATTCGCGTTCATTGCCATCATGGCGTTGGCAACCGTTTGCGCTTCGACACCTTGAGTGGCATCTACGACGAGAACGGCGCCTTCGCATGCCGCTAGGGATCGAGAGACCTCGTAGGTAAAGTCGACATGACCCGGTGTATCGATGAGGTTGAACTCGTACGTTTCACCGTCGTCCGCCGTGTAATTGACGCGCACGGCTTGGCTTTTGATCGTGATGCCGCGCTCGCGCTCGATGTCCATCGTATCGAGCAGCTGTTCTTGCATATCGCGTGCTGACACGGTTCCCGTCTGCTCGAGAATTCGGTCAGAGAGAGTCGATTTGCCATGATCGATATGCGCGATAATCGAGAAGTTCCTGATGCGGTTCGGATCGTGATTGTCTGTATGTGTAGGGGCTGGGCTCAAACGTACTCGCTTTCGGATGGATTTGTTCAACCTGACTATTCTATTCTAAATTTTTTAGACGACGCAACTAGATTCAAGCGTTCATGTGGGAAAACGCCGTCTTTGTGCAAATTATGTCGTGTAGGGAAAACCCCAGGTGACAGTAAAAAGCCTACTATGCTAAGATTTACGGGTTTCGTCTGGAAACAAAGATAATAACTACGGAGGAACTTAGAGTGGCAAACATCAAGAGTCAGAAGAAGCGCATCATCACAAATGAAAAGTCGCGCATGCGCAATCGTGCTATCAAGTCCGAGCTCAAGACCGCAACTCGTCGCGTCCGCGACGCCGTGGCCGAGGGCGATGGTGCCAAGGCATTCGCCGAGGCGCAGGTTGCCTGCCGTCTGATGGACAAGGCAGTTGCAAAGGGCGTTATCCATAAGAACCAGGCTGCCAACCGCAAGAGCGGCATCATGAAGCTCGTCAACACCGTCGCTACCGACGAGGATCGCGCTGCTTACGTGAAAGCTGCCCCGAAGGCAAACAAGACCGGCTCCAAGAAGGCTGAAGCAAAGGCTGCTCGTAAGGCCGCCATGGCTGAAGCATCCGCCGAGAAGGCAAAGCGCCGCGATTCCCAGCTGAAGGAAGAGAAGAAGGCTGCTGAGCGCAAGGCCAAGGAAGCCGAAGAGGCTGCAAAGGCC
>CACZIP010000111.1 GCA_902781245.1 uncultured Coriobacteriaceae bacterium
TGGCATGCCAGTTGTCCGTATTCAGCGGATTGCCCGTGATTTCGTATTCGACAATTTCCTGGTCATGCCACCCGTCGTTCGTCGTTGCGTAGTACGGGCGCGTACGCGAATCGTCCTGTCCATCGACCTCGAACATCGTCGGACCGTATGCTGCTGAATCGCCGCCAGCCGCAGCCAAGATGGTCGCCTGCAAATCGAAATGGCCCACGACAGCCTGCGACGTTGCGAGAGGCGCAAGCGCCTCTTCGTGCGACTGAGCTGGCTTCACGAGCATGATGGGAACACTCGGATCTTCGAGCGGATCGAGCGTCGAGAACCACGTGCCATGATCGGCGGTAATGATAATCGTCGCATCATCGTACACACCGAGTTCTTTCATGCGGCGCAGGTAATCATCGACGATGAAAAGCGAACCCTTCGCCTGCGCGTTAATGTCAGAGTTGTCGAGCCCCACATCTTCCGCACGCTCATTCATGCTGAACGGCTCATGCGGGCCGATGAGGTGGATGAAGCGGAACGCACCGCGCGCATCGCTTTGCTCGATCGTGAGACCGAACCGTTGCAGTCTCTTGAAGTACTGCGCGTCGTTCATGAGATATGTCGTCTCGGACGGGTCGGCTTCGGGATCGTACGCCACCATGGCCAAGTTGATCTCGTCGGTGTAGAACCAAAGAGGCGGTTTGAGCAACCACGGCACATCGCGATAGAGCGCACACTTCGCAAGAGCAAACCACGTGCCTGCGAAGTCCATCGACGAGGTGTCGGCAGCATGCAGGTTTATAGTGCAACGCGCGATATCGCCCGCATCCTCACCGGAAAGGTACTCTAAATTCAGCGAGTCGGAATACAGGCCAATCGAGTAATCTTGCGCATACAGGTCTTGCAGGAACGACGACCTGAGATACCGCTCCGACAAGTAGGTCGAGAACTTCTCGCCAGGACGGGGAACCTGGCCGGTCAGCATGCAGGGAACCGCATAGCGTGTCGGAATCATCGACCCAGACGCATTCTTGAACCACGTGAAACCGCTCATCTCGTCGAGCAATGACGGATCGTCGGCCACGAGCCTCTCGAGCTGCGCCGTATCGAACGTGTCGAGCACGAAAACGATGATGTTGCCATGTGCTGAAACTTCGAACAGCCCATCCTCCATCGGAGTTGGTGAACCGGCAGCAGACACATGGGCATGAAGGCCATCATCACCAACTTGGGCCTTTTCCGCAGGCGCAACGAGCAAACTAGCTGTGCCCACAGCCTGGACGAGCACAAGCGCACAAGCGAGAAGGCACGCGCCACCAACAGCGCGTTTCGACCTCACGTGGCCATACCCCATCACGCCAATGAGAATGGCAAGCCACACGATTGTCGATATGACCGTGATGGGAGTAAACGAGCCCCAGTCGATGGCTTTGCCATCAGCAGGTGGAAGCCCGACATTCATGAACAGCGCCTGCACATATGCTCCGAGTGCAAGAGCGAACACGAGCAAAACCACGAGGCCGAATGGCCTTCCCCTCAAAAGCGAGACGAGCAATGCAACTACAGCTGCAAGCGCAACACCGACGACAATCAAAAGCGGTGCGACATCGGTTGCCGAATACACGAGACTGCCTGCAGATGCGGCAACAATCTCGAGCGGAGCAAGAATGAACAGCGTAACCGACGCGAACAGGCAAATCGCGAGCGCGATGGCAAAGCGCTTCTTCCATGACATCGCACCGAGGCCCGTATCGCCCCGCAACAACGACGTAAAGGTGGCTTTCGCCCCTCGCGACGGCTGCGACGAGTCGCGCTCGGCAGCAGCTTCGTCGTCGGCTAGCAGCAAAGCCTCATCCTGCGACAACGGGAACGACTGCCCGTCCGATGTCACAACCCGACGCACGTCGGGCTCATGTTGCTTGCGAGCGTCTTCATCTACGTCGAGCAGCTGGTAGACAATCCGGCGACCACGCCTGAAGGCCACGCCTGCCACAGCCGAGAGCGCAACTGCTACACCGGCGAGCGCCTGAATGGTGTACGTCATGACCGAAGGGTCGACATACGCCCATGCTATTGCCGCCCACGCGAGATTGACCGCACTAGCGCAAACCACTGCGTACAATGCGAGCAAAAGAAAAGACTTGAGACGTGCGTTTTCCAACATGCCGAACCTAGATATCTGCATAATCACCGAAATCGAGGATATCGGGATAGTGGGCAGTTCGCACGTCGTTCGAGGGCAGTTGCATCCAATCGCCATACAACTGGGTGAGCAGATCCTCGACATGGTTCGGCACTGGCACCGTCATGTCCTCGAACGGCACCCACCACAGAGGGAACAGATCGTCAGCGTCGTAAACGCACCAAGTCGCGACCGTGTCATACGGATAGCCTACACGGCGGGTATGCTCGCCATCGCATTCGGCCAGCAACTTGCGGGCGGCAGCATTGGGGTCGAGCCTGCGAATTCCCGGAGCATTGAGCGCAATCCGCGCGGTAGTGGCCGCTGCGCTCATTGCAGCCCCCTTCGCGCCCTTGGCAGCAATAAAGGGTTCTCGGGTGAGCTTCGCAATCGCAAGCTTGTTGAAGAACCACGCGCCATAGACCTGGCGTTTGTACGTGCCTTCGTCGTCTGAAAGAGCATCAAGCGGGAACAGGTCGATGAAGATGCCCGAAGGGAAATCCATCGAAGCGAGTGCGCTATCGCGGAACTCGGTGCCATTGAGCATGAAGCGCGTCGTCGCAAGCGGATAGCCCGGGTGCGTTTGCGCGTTCACGATCGAGTACTTCCCGGTTTTATCGGCGCGCACCGCATCGATGAGCCTGTCGTGATCGGCGCGGAGCATGCAGATGTCGACATCGTCATCCCACGGTATGAACCCACCGTGCCGAAGCGCGCCGATGGCAGATCCGTAGTTAATCATCCACTCGATATTCTCGCGTTCGCAGATGGCGGCGAAATCCTTCATCATCATGAGCAGCACTCGGTGCAGCTGGTCGAGACGCTCGTCACCTTCGAATGGCTCGTCACCGGCGGCAAAGGCATTCTTACTCGATACCTTGGCACTGAAAGCGCGCTCGAGCGCATCGGCGGTTGCAGCCCAGGTGTTTCGATCGCGAACGCTTGCTTGAAGCACCTTGCCTTGATCGCGGCATGCGCTCCGCTGTTCGGCGATGGTTTCCAACGCAGCGACTATCGAAGCCGCTGTCGCATCGGGCAGCACGATGCCGCCAATTTTGCCGATACCCAGCTCGTCAACTCCACCAACATCGGTCGACACGGAGAACGCACCCATGGAGCAAGCTTCGAGCAGAGACGTCGCAAAACCCTCCGAACGCGACGGCAGCACGTACGCGTCGCAATCGCGCAGCAACGCGCCAACTTCGCTTGCGTTCAGGCGACCAAGCGCCACGACGTTGTCGCCCGCGAAGCGAACGCTTTCCTGAAGAGGCCCTGTACCAGCAAATGCAAACAAGCACTTCCTGCCACTTGAGAGATCGGTCACTGAGCTTTCTCGGATGACCTGCGCCGCCTCGAGCAAAACGTCGACGCCCTTCTCCGGCACAAGCCTGCCAACAGATGCAACGAGAAGATCGTCGTCCGACAGACCGAGTTCTTTGCGGAAGCTTTCAGGGCGGGCGTTCGCCTCGTATGCACATGCGTCGATAGCGTTGGGCACCACGCCCACGACATCGAAATCGAATGTCTGCGCCCATTCGGCAGCCTTCGCAGACACGCATGCGAATGGAAACCCGAACGCCTTGACGCGCTTCGCCATGGCGTGCTCGTAAGCACGGAGAGCTCGGTCGGCCACACCGTTCCCAAGCGTCAGATACGCCGAACCATGCTCGATTACGATCGCCTCCGCGCCAACACGACGAGCAAACGCTGCCCCGTCGAGCGTATGCGCATAGAAATGGTTGTTGAGCACCACGCGGTCCGGCCTTGCGCGCTCCAGCTCGGCAAGCATGGCGGAGTGCTCGGCATTGCGGCGCGGCATCGGCAAACGGCCATCCATGAGCGCCATGCACGGCAGCCTGAACACCTCGACTCCATCGTGCTGCATTTCATGAGCCTCGGCGCTGTCCGAAAGACGAAGCGTCACAACGATGACGCGCTCCCCTCTGGCAACGAGCTCATGCGCGAGGCCCTCGCAATAGGCTTCCACCCCACCCATATGGGGACGATAGAGCGCGGTGAATATCGCGTAGGTGTGCATCTAAGCGCCCGCCTTCTCTATCACGTTCACGCCGTCGCCGAAATCGAGGATGAGCGGCAGCTTCGTGAACCGGTCCTCCTCAGGAGGAGCCGTCATGTAATCGCCGTACAACGTCTTCAAGAACGCATCTGCATCATGCGGCACGGGTATGGTCATGTCGCCGAATTTCATGGGCACGACGGGGAACAGCACATCGTTGGCATACGTCCCCCAATCGGCATAGAAGATGTTCGTCCATTCCCCAAGGCCGTCGCCCGACTCCACAACCTCGTCGAAGCGACGCTTAATGTGAGCGGGGCTTTCAACCTTGCGAATAATCTTGTGCGCTATCGACGCGGCTGTTGCGGCCACCTCCTTCAAGGACGTCCCACGTGCAATGTAGGGATGCGCAATATGGTACAGGTACGACATGCGCTGCCAGAACACGAGGCCTGAAGCCTGCCGCTTCGCCTTCCCCCCATTGGAGTCGAGCCGCGCATATGCGAACACGTCTATGAAGATGCCCTCATCGAAGCCTGCTTCCAGCATCTGCTCGCCGATGAACCGCGTGCCTTCCTTGTAGACTTTCGCGAACAGCGGCGGGTAGTTTCGAGTTGTTTCGGGGAGATATATGCCATATCCCGTGCCCTCGAGCACCGCAGGCGCCACCGCACAGAACATGCGGTAGTCGTCGATTGGCATTGAAATGTCGATATCGTCGTCCCACGGAATGAAGCCGCCATGGCGCACAGCGCCTAGGCACGTACCGCTATCGGCGAACCAAGTGAGCCCGAATTCGTCGCAGAGCTCTGCAACGATTCTCAAAATCTCGACCTGGGCTTCTTGCACGCGTTGCAATGAATCGCCCGGATAACTCTGCTGCATACGAATCCCCCACATTGCACCACGAAACGAATTCGGCAGTGCAATCTGACACCTTCTGTGAAGCGGCGTCCTGCCAGCCGCTTTATGACACCCGACAAGTATAATGGATGCATGTTGCGCTCATCGGCATCGCATAAACGTATTCTCATCTGGAACGCCGCGGGAAGCGCCGTTTACGCTGCCTCGTCATTCCTCATGCTGCTCATCGTCGTACGCCTCTGCGGCGACGTCGAGGCGGGCATCTTCTCGATGGGTTATGCGATTGCCCAGCTCATGCTCACCATCGGCGTGTTCGAATCGACGACGTACTTCGCCACCGACGCCGCAAACCGCTTTTCGTACGAGCAGTACCTCGCGTTCAAGATCATCACATGCGTGTTGATGGTTATCGTGAGCATCGTCTACGTGATGTCGTTCGGGTTCGACGCGCACAAAGCCGCCGTCGCTTATGCGCTGTGCGCATGCCGCCTGTTCGAGGCCATTGCCCAATACTGGTTCGGGGCATTCCAGAAGCTTGAGCGCCTTGATATCGGCGGCTTCTCGAGCGTATGGCGCTCGGTCATTGCCATGGCCTTGTTCGCCGGAGTTCTGTTCATGAACCGCAATGTGGTTATGGCAACTGTCGTTGCATCAATCAGCGAAGCCATCTGGATTGCGGCATACGACGTTCCTCGCTTGCGCATGCTCGTCAAAATCGGCGCACCTGACTTTTCGCCCAAAGTCCAGGGAAAGATCCTTTGGGCATGCCTTCCGATGTTCATCGGGTCGTTCCTCGCTGCTTATCTCAACAATGTGTCCAAGTACGCCATCAACGACGTGGGCACCGAGCAAATGCAGACGATCTTCAATGTCTTGTTCATGCCGGCATTCGTGATCAACCTGTTCTTGATCTTCTTCATGAGGCCGTCGCTCACCACGCTTGCCAGGCATTGGCTCAATCGTGAGTTCGCCCCATTCGCACGCATCATCGTCCGGTTGCTCGTCATCGCCGCGATTATCACCGCAGTCGTCGAGGGACTCTGCGCTGTCATCGGCATCCCCTTCCTCGAACTCTTCTACGGCATTTCGCTTGACGGATATCTACCCGCACTGCTCGTCGTCATGCTGGGAGGCGGCCTGCTTTCAGCGTCGAACGTCTTCTACAACGGGCTCGTCGTGATCAGGGCTCAACACACGGTGCTCATCGGCTATATCATCGCCATCGTCATCGCGACCCTTGTTGCCACTCCGCTTGTCGAAGCGCAGGGCGTCATGGGAGCGTGCATTGCCTACTCCATCGCCTGTGCCGCCCTGTTCGTCACGTTCGCATTGATTTTCGTCGTAAGCGCACTGGCTAAGAAGAAACGATGATCGAGGCTCTGCACCTCAGATGCGCCCTTCATCTTAAGGCTTTTCCACCAAGAAACATGATTCGAATACTCCTGCATCAAGCAGTTGCACGGTTTTCAAGTAAAAATGCCAAAAAATCAAGGATATCTGAGGATTTGAGGTCAAAAACCGCACCCCGAGGAATAGAGCACTTCCATTAGCCCAGTTCAAGAGGGGTGGTTTTTATCGGTAACAATTGTCACCTCGAAAAATCCTCAGATATCCTTGATTTTTTGGCATTTTTACTTGAAAACCGTGCAAAGGTCTTTGAATCACGCTGAATAAGGCCTGTCGAACTTGATTGAGATATCATGACGCATGGACGCCAAGGATCTATGCGTGGACCAACGAACGTTAGCCAAATGAAGGAGACACGGTGAGCCAGGCGACGAGACA
>CACZIP010000112.1 GCA_902781245.1 uncultured Coriobacteriaceae bacterium
CTCGAAGGGCGTTCCACTCGTAACGGCCGACCTCGTGCGCAACTTCCTGCTCATCGCAGAGAACCACAGCGAGCAGAAGCGCCTGTTCAGCCAGTATTGGGAACCCATCACCGGTGTGTTCGGAGACGACCCTGGATCGATCAAGCTGAACAACGCCATCCTTGGCTGGCTTGCCGTGCGAGTGAAGGAAGTGCGCAAGTTCGGCGATGCTCAGGCGTTCAGCATCTTCAAGAGTTACTGCGAAGATGAATACGACGGTACGGTCGACGATTTGCTCGACGAAATGTACGCGTTCTGCATGGTCTGGGCTGAAAACTACCGCTACCACGCAGTGAAGAAGTACAAGACCGCCGACTGGGCAAAGCTTGGGCACAAGACACGCGTGTCGAATCGGCCACGCGCCAAGCTCGACAACCCCGAGAGCTACGAGTACTACAAGAAGCACTTCGGTGTCGACCCTCAGTGGTAGGAAGCGAGACAATCATGCAGATACAACAGGAGTCGTTCCTCGAGCTCATGGCAAAACCCGACACGCGATTTGTCATTCCCGTGTTCCAGCGCGTGTATTCATGGGACGCACGGCAATGCAACGAGCTGTGGGAAGACATCATAGCAGCTGGCGCCCAAACTGATGAAACAGCCGAGCCGCATTTCATGGGCATGCTACTGTACTCTGCCGATACGGAAACGTGGCATGGCACTTCGATGTTCGACGTCATCGACGGGCAGCAGCGCATGACCACGATGACGCTCTTGCTGTGCGCGTTGGCGCGCCATCTTGATGAAACCGGCATGCAAGTTGGTGGGCTTTCCGCCAACGACGTGTTCGAGCGCTACCTGCGCATCGGGTCGGGCGCAAGCGCAACTGGCAAACTGACGCTTTCGTTCATGGACCGCGAGACGCTTTTCGCTTTGCTGGGCATCGGCACCATGCCGGCCGAGCCCGCAGGACGTCTCATCGACAACCTTGAACTGTTCTACGCAAAAATGTGCGAACTGAGCTTCGATGCTGCGCAACTCTGGCGCGGGCTCGAGCGGCTTGAAATCGCAAGCATCCTGCTCGCGCACGACGACAGCCCGCAGTTGGTCTTCGAGAGCCTGAACTCGAAGGGCATGGCGCTTTCGACAGCGGATCGCATCCGCAACTTCATCGTCGTGTCCGACGAGGCAAACGACCATGTTGACGACGGCGTCTTCGAGCGTTGTTGGCTGCCGCTCGAGAAGCTTGTGGCCGATGGCAACTGCAACCTCGATGTCACGACTGTCGTGCACGCCTGGCTCTGCGAGAAGTACCGCGAGACGCGCATCTTCGACAAGAGCGAAGTCTACGGCCTGTTCAAGAGCTGCTTGCGCAGCGAATATGGCGACGAAATCGAACCTGCGCTCAACGACATTGCCGATTTCGCCCGAAAACTAATCGAGGATGAGGAATACCGCACCGAGAAACTCGAAGATGCGGAGCGTTGGGTTGCCGGCAAGCCCAAAGAGCTCATCAGCGAATACAAGATGTTCGGAGACTGATCACGTTACTGTCGGGTAGCTTGTGTCGAGGGGTCGATTCCCTTGACACAAGCGCTCCCTGACGCTGGCTGCCCGACTACGACTTTCTAGTTGGAAGCCACTTGAGATTTAGTCGCGATCTTGTCGACGGCAACCGCAACAATCACGATGATTGCCATCACCGGCAGCGTGTTGCCACATGGAATGTCCCACACGAGCGACACGCGGTAAAGCGCAAACCCAAGCACCCACAGAACGATGTTGCGCCAGTCGACTGCCACATCCGAACGATCGCGGTGCCCGATGAAATAATCGGCAATCACAATGGCCGCCATGGGAGCAAACACCGAGCCGATCAGATACAGAAATTCCTCGAAATTCGATACGGGCGCGAAAATCGCGAGCGCCGTTCCCACAATTGCCGCAATGACGCCGCAAACGCGCGAATTAAGTTTCGGGTGGATGCTCTCGGCCGAGACACCAGCCGACTGCGCATCGAGAAACGTCGTCGTAACCGTCGACAGCACAACAACCAGAATGCCGACCACGCCCATGCCCGCTTGCGCCATGACGGCGGCAATGTCATCGGAACCCGCGAACAGCGCACATCCCAAACCAATTACGAACATCCAACAGCTTCCAACGAAGTAGGCCACTGTGGCGATGGCAGCCCCTGCTCCAGGCTTCTTGGCCTCACGCGTGTAATCGCCCACAACGGGAAGCCACGAAAGCGGCATGGCAACCGCAAGCTCGACCGCCGCGCCGAACGAGAGGCCTTCATCACCTGACGGGGTAATGGGCGTACCACCGAACACAGCGAAACTCGCCACAAACGTCAGGATCAGAAGCAGGATTGCAGCCATTGATTGGGCGCGCCCCATGCGCTTCACGCCGATGGCGATCCAGAGCACGATAAGCGCACCAATGACCACACACCAGCCCGCTTCGCCCAACATGGGCACGAGCAGATTCGCTGCTGCTGCACCCGAAACGACCATGATGGCCGTCCAGCCGACAAGTTGAATGACATTAGCCACCGCGAACAAGTTCGACCCCGCATGACCGAACGACCGGGACGCGGCGCCCATGGCCGACGCACCCGTTTTGGCGCTCACGTACGCAACGAGCCAGAATAAGATGCATCCAATGATGTGACCTACGAGAATTGCAGCAAGCCCTCGCTCGAGTCCGAGCGGCGCGAAGAACGTGCCCGTCAGGATCTCTGCAAGCGATACCGACGCACCGAACCATACGAGGCCGAGCGTGGGCGTGGAAAGACGACGTTTGGATGATTGCGACATGGCAAGCTCCCTCCGGCGGCATTACCCGCATCAGGTTCCTCGGGTCGAAGCGAGGTTACGCTTCCTCTCAGCCCGCATCACGCGAGCTCCCCGGCGCCCGCTTTGCGGGCACCGCGCAATTGTAGAATGAGTCACTTTGACTGTCAAAGTGACTCATTAATGAGACGGAAGAGACAAGCTCCTTTGCCCCATGAATCAACTTCCCCGCGGGAAATCGGTTTCCCGCGGGGAAGTTGCAAAAATCGCTTTTCGGCTTTTTACTACAGGCATGCCTCCAATGCTGCGACCAAGGTTTCGGTCGCGCCTTCCCCAGCGCGCTGGTCGTAGTATGCCTTGAAGCGCTTATCAGTGAGATACGCCTGTGCAAGTTGCAGGTGCGCCTCGCGCGAGTAGGCGCCCTCGCCCCATTGCATGGCAATCCAACGTGCGTGCATCTGCGCGAGCTTCTGCGCTTCGGCGCCAGCTGCATCGCCTACACGCATGACTTCCTCAAGTTGCTCGATAATCGCGCTTTCAAGCTGTTCTTTATCGTTCCACTCGTCTTCGTCCATCGCAAGCAGCCTATCGTTCGCGGCATCAACGGCCGCATCGCCGTAGCGCTCTCGTGCCTCGGCGCCGTACATCTTTTCATTCGCGTCGACGGCAGCACGCTTCAAGCCTTCGAATCGTTCCTTATCGCTCATTACATCTCCCCCTTCCAGAGAGTCGATTGTTTTCTTCACAGTGTGGATGAGCTTTTCCAAATCATCTTTCTGAGCCTGCAATGATGCGAGATGCTTTCGCAACGCCGCCGCCTCATCAAAGCTCGAATCGTTCACAACCTCTGCGACCTCTGCAAGTCCCATGCCACACGCGCGGAACAGAAGGATCTGCTGCAGACGCGCGATGTCATTGGAATCGTATGCGCGGTAACCGTTGGGGCGACGCTGCGGTACGAGGAGCCCCAACTTCTCGTAATGATGCAGTGCCCGGATGCTCGCGCCCGACATCTCGGAAACCTGTTTGACTGTGTAGGTTTTTTCGCCCATCTCATCACCTCGCATATAGCTTAAACCCTTACGTTACGTAAGGGTCAACACGCTTTTCGAAAAGAATTACAATGCAAGATAGATTGCAGTTTGAAACAGCACTGAAAGGTGACACGATGAAAAAGGTCCGTTCAATCGTACTGTCTCTGATTGTTCTGAGCGCAGCTCTCGTCCTGCTCGCAGGATGCAGCTCTTCGTCATCTGGCTCGAGTGCTGCAATCAGCGCAAGTGCAGCCAGTAGCTCGTCAGCAGAAGTGAATTATTACCTGGTGAAAGACTTCTGCATCACCACTTACACAAGCGGAGACACCGAAAAGGAAACGACTCTCTACGAATACGACGAGTCGTTCAACAAGACCGCGAAGACCGTGAACGGCAGCTTGGCTGAATCTTGGCGATATGACGGTGAAGGCAATGTCATCGAGCACGTGAAAAACGGTAGCAGTTACGAGAGAACCGAATTCCAATTCGAGAACGGCCTGTGCGTCCGAGAAGATATGTATAAAAACGGATCGAGCAATACACCCCAGCAATACAAGATCAACGAATACGATGATGCGGGCAATCTCATCTTGTCGACCACCTATGATCAAAACGGCACTCAAAGGGCCGTGGTCGAATACACCTACGATGGAGACAAGCTGATCCAAGAGGTTCACAACGGCAAGCTCCTGTACGAGTTCCTGTACAACTCAGACGGAACCCACACCAAGCGTACATACTACGTGGATAAAAATGACGGCTCGTATTTCGAAATCGTCTACGATGCGGAGGACCGTTTCATCGTCGATGGTGATGGATGGACACACGAGCGCGAGTTCGACAGCAATGGGAAAGTCATCCGTGAGACAGCGCTTGCGCCGGGAGGACAGCTTCGCACGACTGAATATGCGCGCGAGGCGGACGGTAGCCATATGACGAAGACGGTTTCCGATTTCTTGAACTCCGGCGATACAGAACCGTACCAGACGATTGTCACCGACGTAGATTACATCGAAGGCCAGGCCGTGTATTCACGCGAGGAGCTGAAATCCTCTGATGGGGCCACAGACATCGTGGAAGAGCATTTCTACACCTACCAGGACGAAAACGGCAACACCATCGGCGGATCCGACGACCAGGAAACGAATGGGGCAAGTTCGGCCGCGAGCAGCTCGGAAGCAGCATCAAGCGCAGCCGCAGCCCCCGCAGCAACTGAAAGCCAGAGCCAGGGCGACCAGAGCGCGACGGATGAGCTTTCCAACACCGCCTTCAGCGGCCACAAGAAGGATTTCTCCGTGAGCTACAACCTCGAGTTCCATCCCGGTCATACTTGCTACCTCGTACAACTGAGGGACGGGAAAGCCGAAGGTGTCAGCAAGGGTTCCTATTCGTTCGAAAACGGCACGCTCGAAATATCGGATATCCCCGCAATCATGGGAGCGTCCTACGAGAGCGCAGACAGGATTTCCGTCAACATGAACACGGGCGCCTGGACTTTCAAAGCCGAGAGCGGCACGAGCGACACATCGATGCTCGATTCGCTTGCAGAATCTCTCGGGCCGGCCGCTTAGCCTGATTGATCGTCATAGAAGCGCTCGAAAACGAAGCGCGAACGAGAGCCCTCGGAAACTGGAACCCGAGGGCTCTCACTATGTTGGAGCCACTCCGTTCGCCGCGTGAAGCTCATTTCATAGCAAGTTGCTTCGTTGACTTCGCCGTCGTCCAGGACAACAATCGAGGACGAATCATAGGAAAAAGCATCGGAAATCATTGATGCTCATACGAGAGGAACCTATCATGAAGATTGCTATTCCCAGCGAAACCGCAGATGGCATGAACGCAATGCGCAGCGGCCACTTCGGGCATTGCGCGTATTTCACCGTCGTCGAATACGATGACGCCATGAACATCGTCGGCGTCGAGGTCGTCAAAAACGTCGACCATGACCAGTTCGGGTGCGGAGGTGTCATCCAGTACGTGCTGGACATGGGCGTCGACGGCATCTTGGCCGCCGGAATGGGTCGCCCGCCCCTGATGCGCTTCACGCAAAACGGCGTGACCGTCTACTCCGAAACCCAGACCCCCATCGTCGGCGACGTGGCTAAATTGTTCGCCGAGGGCAAGGTCGGCTACTTCGACCCGGAAAACGCCTGTCGGCACTAGACCAAACAGGCCGCTTCGATTGCCGAAGCGGCCTTCTTCTTCATGCTAGGTGGCACACTGCTCCCTGGGAACCCTGTGCCAAAAAATGGCACAGGATTCCCAGGGAGCAGTGTGCCATTCCATATTAGAACTCTATCGTTTATTCTCGCTCGTTGTTGCTCGCGAGGTACAGCAAGGCATTCACGATGGAGGCAGCAACGTTGCTACCACCCTTGCGCCCGCGCGCGACGATGTGCGGCACGTCGAGCTCGCAGATGAGCTCCTTCGATTCCACCACGTTTACGAAACCAACTGGCACACCCACGATGAGCGCTGGCTTGACGGGCATCTCCCCCGCTTGCAACATCTCGTACAGGCGAACAAGCGCCGTCGGGGCATTGCCCACTGCATAGATCAGCGGCTCTCCAAGCGCAGCGGCGCGCTCCATGCACACAGCCGAACGCGTGAGACCGCGCTCCTTCGCCTCGGCAGCCACGTCGGGATCCGAGATGAAGTTGTGCACCGTGCCGCCGAACTTGCCGAGCACGCGCTTGTTGATGCCCGACGCAGCCATCTTCGTATCGGTCACAACCGAGCAGCCGTTGCGCAGCGCTTCGACGCCGATGGTCGTCGCATGCTCTGAGAACGTCAGTGTGTCAGCGTATTCGAAATCTGCGGACGTGTGGATAACACGCTTGATAACGAGCTCGTTTTCGGGGTCGAGCACCTTATCGCCCAACTCGCTCGTTATGATCTCGAAGCTACGCGTTTCGATGTCAGCCGGCTTCACGAATTCAAGTTTCTCCAAGCTGCCCATTAGTCCTCCTACTATCTACTTATCGTGTTTTGACTGTTCTAATCGAA
>CACZIP010000113.1 GCA_902781245.1 uncultured Coriobacteriaceae bacterium
GCCGAAAAGGGACCGTCCCTTTTCGGGTAGATTCGAAAACCAACCAAAATGGGGCAATCCCTTTTGGCTATTTCCTTACTAGTGCGCCAATCGCGATAGACAGTATAGACACCAGCGCCGTGGCGATGAGCCAGATGACGCCCATTCCCACCCAAAACACAGTTGGCAAGGCACAAATGAGCAAAGAATCGTACGGGAACGTCCAATTCCCCTGGCTGAAGAACACGCTGTGGAACAGCGTGAAGAAGCGGTTGAAATCGATGACCGCAAACACGCCCAGTGCGATAAACACGACAATCACGAGGATGCCGGCGGCCATGAGCGCGTTGCCGATCAGGCGCTTGCGCCCCAGCGTACCGCATGCGATGAGCCCGGCGATGGCCGCGATGCCGCAGATGGCAAGCACCACTAATGCAGTGCGAGCAAGGCTGTAACAGTCATCCAGATGCGAGACAGTTTCGGGCGAGAAGCAGTACAGCTCTGAAGCGCCAGCAAACGCAGAAGCGAGCTGCCCTCCGTCGTTGGCGTCTTTCACAATGTCGAGGTTCGGGAAATCCTGCGGAACCTTGCCACCAGATGACGTGATGTCCTGACGCAACTGCATGTCAATCTGATAAATCGCACGATAAAGCGCTGTGCGGTCGTGCTCGCCGAATGAGTAGTCGCGTGTTGCGTCGGCAACCTGTGTCAGCTGCGAGCGCGTGAACGGCGATGTCTGGTCATCCGAGAAGAAACTCGACAGTCCGTGCGTTACGGGCGGTGTCGTGCACACCGCAACCCCCGCACCCACGAACAAAATCGCGAGCGCGATGGTCGTGATGAACGCAGCTATGCAGTTAGGCAGCTTCATTGCATCTCGCAATCGACCCAGATGACAGCACTGGTGAGGTCGCCCATGGGCTGGCTGATGATCGGCTTCGGCCCCAAGCGCGCAAACACGCCGCCAAACGTTCCGTTGAACGAGTAGAGACCCGGCATGTTGTTGTACTGCACGGTCTCGCGCGAAATGTCTGCGTCGTCCTTCACGAGAAGATCGTTCTCGATGGGAAGCAGTTCGGTTCGGAACGGCGTAAGATACGTCTGCACGAGGAAGGGCGCTCCGGCTTTGCCGTTGGCGAATCGGTCAACGATTTCCTCCCATTCCTCCTGCGAATGCATCGAGCCCGCGTAGACATCGTGGGCGCCATATTGGTCAGTCGGTTTGATGATCCAATCGTTCTTGTTCTTGCGCACCTCATCGAGATCGATATGCTCGTCATCCAGGAACTTCGTCTTGGGCACCCACTCGTCGACGAATTGCTTCTCTTCCATGGTGAGCATCTCGCGCGTCTCGGGCCAAAACACAGCATCGAAAATCTGCTTGTCGTGTACGATGTGGCCCGCAAAGCTGCCGATGAGTGCCACGGCCCCGTCACGCACGGCCGAAATCATCGGCTGGCTCTCTTCCCAATTGTTCAGGATGTCGTTCGTCACCGAGCGGCGCCAGATGGCGTCGATCTTGCGACCCTTCTTGTCGCGCAGCTCGCGTTTCTCAGCGTCGTAAACAAGGTCGCGTACGTCTTCGACCAGGCACGGGTAACCGTGCATGCCGAAGTAGCGCGCATACACCTTGAACTCGTCAACTACGGCGTTTTCCATGAAGTCGACGATGGCGAACGTCGGACGCTCGACTCTGTTCTCGAACGTGTCGTAGATCTTGATGAACTCTTCGACCCATGGGTTGAACAGGTCGGATGTTTTCATGTCATGATGCGTGGCGAACAGCTCGTAGGTCTTGGACTGCTTGATGGAGATGTTGAGCTCGCGGTCCTCGTTCATGCCTGACGAACCGTCGGCGTTCCACTCGCAGAAACCACCCGTCAAGGTGTTCTCGTTCAGGAACACATCGAAACGCGCGAACGGTAGCAGCGCGTCGTATCGCTGTGGGATCAGGATGAGCTCGCGCAAACGCTCGTCGTAGTCGAACAGCTCGCGGTACGACGGGTCGTCGAGATAGCGGCGCATGACCTTCTCGCAGACACGGTGCGCTGTTTCGGCCAGCCACTTCATCTTGTTGTACGTCTCTTGGTCAAACAGACGTGGTACGAACGATGACTCAGCTTGAATATAGTGCACGAGCGCTGTCGAGGTTTCCATGTAGGCATGCGCTGCTGCTCGCCCGGCAATATCACCGTCGAGGTTTTCCATGATGTCGAGCCATTCGCGTGTGTACTGGGCGTTCTTGGTCATTGCGATCCTTTCCTGACACTGCATTTGTTCAGCGAAAGTGTACCAAATCGGGAAGGAACAACCCCGTGTACTTGAAGTTATAAAAAGAGTTGTTCAGGATCGATTGCCACAGGACCTGGTGCTCGCCGCTTGCGAGGCACTTTCTATAGTGTGTTTAGGAGAGCCGAGCTGCTGTAGGCGAGCACCGGGTCCTGTGGCAATCGATCCTCGGGTCTTTTTTTGTTCTTCCTGCTGAGCATGCAGTTTGCTATTATGAGCGCAAATCAACGGCCACAAATGGGGATGAAACGAACTATGGCTCGACACGCGGCACCAGCAGGGGCCAAACAGGGGAAAAGGGCAAAATCACGCTACGTGCCAGCGCTCGACGGCCTGCGCGCATTCGCCGTGCTTGCCGTTATCTTCTACCACATGGGGCTCGGTTGGGCGCCGGGCGGCCTCATGGGCGTTACCGTCTTCTTCGTCATCTCAGGCTACCTCATCAACGGATTGCTCGTAGCCGAACGCGAGCAGACGGGCACTATCAGTCTGAAAAGCTTCTGGCTGAGGCGTGTAAGGCGCCTGTTCCCCGCTATCTTCCTGTCGGTCGTGGGCACAGCCGCCTTGTGCACCATCTTCGACCACACGCTGCTTGACAAAATGCGCCCCGATATCGCACCGTCGCTGCTGTTCTACAACAACTGGTGGCAGATCTTCCGCGACATGTCGTACTTCGAGCAAGCCGGCAACCCATCGCCCCTCACCCATTTCTGGAGCCTGTCGATCGAGGAGCAGTTCTACGTGGTATGGCCGTTGCTGCTACTCTTGATGTACAAGCTTGGCGCCAAGAAGAAATTGATGTCCCGCGTCGTCTTGGTCCTCGCCATCGTATCGGCGCTCGAAATGGCGCTGCTCTACAACCCCCAAGGCGACCCGAGCCGCATCTACTACGGCACCGACACGCGTGCCATGAGCCTGCTCATAGGCGTATGGCTTGCGTTCATGTGGCCATCGGCCGCATTCGGAACCGAGCCGAGCATCAGCAGCCGCAACACCAGCACATGGGTGGTTTTCAACCTCGCCGGCGTCGTGGCATTGCTCGCCCTCATCGCGATTGTCGCGTTTACGAACGGCTTCTCGGCATTCCCCTACTATGGTGGCATCCTGCTAACTTCTGTGCTCTCGGCAGTCCTCATCGCAGCGCTTGCAGTGCCCAAAACATGGGTAGCCCGCCTGTTCGAACTGGCACCGTTCGTCTGGATCGGCAAGCGCAGTTACAGCATGTACCTGTGGCACTTCCCCATCTTGCTGCTCACAACCGATGTGAACTCGACGACGGGCGTGCCCTGGTGGATGCGCATCATCCAGATTGCACTCATCTTCATCATCGCAGAGCTGTCGTTCCGCTTCGTGGAAGACCCCATCCGCAAGGGTAAGATCGGCGAATGGTGGCGAGCACGCAAAGACCGCCGCAACCCCGCTGGCCAGCTCGACCAGCGTGCGCTCATTCCTGCCGGCTGCTTCGCCGCGTTGCTCGTCGTGGCATGCATCGGAGTGTTCGTCGTACAACCGACTGATTATGCGTCGACTTACGCGAACGGTCAGGGCCAAGCCTCGCAGAGCGCTGCCGCAGCCGCAGCCCAAGCTAATGCGGAGCGCGAAGCGGCCGAAAAAGAAAATGCCATGACGGTTGTATCCGACGCAGCTTCAGATGTGAAAACCTACGACCAGGTGTTCGGTGAGCAGCATCTGAACGCTGCAGGAGAGCCGATTTACGAACCGCTACTTATCGGCGACAGCGTTTCGGCAGGCGCGGTCGACGCGTTCTATGAAACATTCCCTTATGGCTGCATCGACTCCGTCGTGAACCGCAACATCTGGGAAAGCACCTATACCGATTACCTCGACACCGACCAAGTGGGCGATTACGTCGTCTTCTGTCTCGGCACGAACAACGCCGTCGTGGACTGGCAAATCGATGATCTGCTCTGGCCTGTCTCAAGCGACAAGCACATCATCATGGTGAACACACGCAACACGCGCGATTGGTGCGATGCGACAAACGCCGAGATTGCAGCTGCGGCCGAGCGCTACCCCAACGTCACTGTTATCGACTGGTACGGTGAAAGCGAAGGCCATGACGAGTACTTCGCGGGCGACGGCACGCACTTGACCGACGAAGGCGCGCATGCCTACATCGGTCTCATCAATCAGGCAATCGAAAAATCGTTTAAGGAATAACCAAAAAGGGACTGTCTTTTTGGTTACCAGTAAGCAGCGACCGCTGTTGGTACAATACACACCATGCTCATCGAATCACTGACATATGCCCTTGAATATTCGGAAGCGCTCGAAACATTCTGGGGAAAGCTCGATGCGGGTGAAGATGCCACGCTCGGTGTTGCATCATCGGCGCGACCGTTCATGGTCGCAGCTCGATACGCCCATCACCCGCAATGCACGCTCGTCATCGTCGCAGGCGAAGATGCTGCCGTCGCATTCGCGCGCAACGTCTCGGCGTATTTAGGCGACGAGCGCGTGTTCCGCTTCGCAGAGCGTGACGACCTACCATTCGATGGGAAACCAAGCAACCCGCGCTCTGTGGCGCGCAGGCTAGAGGCGGCAAACGTGCTAGCAGAGAGCCGAAACGCCGTCATCGTTGCAAGCGCGCGTGCGCTGCTGCGCATGCTGCCACCAGCCGATGCCGGCATCCACAAGCCGCTGACGCTTTATGCGGGCAAGGAGCTCATGGACATGCCTGGCGCCTTCACGTTCAACCTGGGCGGGTTCGGCGACGTGCCGCGCGTGCTCGAAGAACGTGGGTACGAGAACACGGGTGAACTTGATGGTCCGGGTACGTTCTGTGTGAAGGGCGGCGTCATCGACGTGTTCCCCGGCAACATGCAATACCCGATTCGGCTCGACTTCTTTGGTGACGAACTCGACGAAATCCGTCGCATCGTGCCATCAACAGGTCAGACCATCTCGACACTCGAGAGCGTCGAGATCTACGCCGTACGCGAATTTGCTTGCACGAGTGAAATGGCAGCCCGTGCAGCGGATAAACTCAAACGACCCGCACGCACGAACCCCGCTTTGCGCGATTTGCTTGAACAGCTAGAAGGCGGCCTGCATTTCGACGGCGCCGATGCATTGCTGCCGTTTCTGTACGAGAAGACAGTCACGCTTGGCGATTACGCTGCACCCGATGTGCTCACGACGCTCGTCGAACCACGATCGCTCTTCGACGATGCCATGCATGCAACTGACGAGATTCAGGCGAAGGCAAAAGGGTCGAACATAGCTTTGCAGGGTTTGTTCGCCGAACCGACAGCCATGAACTTCGGAAGCGGGCAGCGTGCCACGTACCTATCGCTCATGCGCGTGGGCGGATCGATCGACGACGAACTGCCCGTCAAGCGCGTCGACGTTGCAGGCGATCCCGAGAAGCTCTTCGGTCGTTTGCGCCAGCTAGTTGAACAGGATTTCACGGTCGTGTTCTCGGCACCTAGCTTCCGCGCTCGCCAGGACATGAAGCTTGCCTTCTCCGACCACAGCCTCCCCTTCGTCGAGCGTCTGGACGTTGCAGAAGACGACGACATGCTGCCCGCACCAACGACAGCGAAGCATCCCGCCAACGCCCTTTCGCGCGAGGCCGCCTTGCGCTACGACGACGAGTCGGTCTCCGAAGAGATACGCAAACGCCGCCTGAAGAAAGGCGTCGTGAACGTTGTCGACGTCGAGATTCCTCTAGGCATGATCATCCCGAAGGCGAAGCTGGCCATGATCAGCGTGTCCGACACGCAAGGCGCCAGTGCCAAACGTGCGCACCGGCACGTCGACATCACCGAAATCACGTTCCCTTATCAGCCTGGCGACTACGTCGTGCACGCTGCACACGGCGTCGCGCACTTCACGGGACTCGTGCAGCAAGATGTCGATGGCACATGTCGCGACTACCTGCTACTCGAGTATGCGGAAGGCGACAAGCTCTACGTGCCCGTCGAACAACTCGACCGCGTCACACGCTACGTCGGCCCCGAAGGTGGAAACCCGCGTTTGACGTGCCTGAACACATCGGACTGGTCGCGCGCCATGACGAAGGCGCGCAAGGCCACAAAGAAGCTTGCCTTCGACTTGGTCGACGTCTATGCACGTCGAGCTGCAGTCCAAGGTTTCCGTTTCAGCCCAGACACACCGTGGCAACACGAGATGGAAGACGCGTTCCCCTACCAGGAAACGGACGACCAGCTTGCGGCAATTGCCGATGTCAAGGCTGACATGCAGTCGGGCAAACCGATGGATCGCCTCATCTGCGGCGACGTGGGCTTTGGAAAAACCGAGGTCGCCTTGCGCGCCGCCTTCAAAGCGACCCAAGACAACAAGCAGGTCATGGTGCTTTGCCCAACGACCATTCTCGCGCAACAGCATTTCACGAACTTCCGCGACCGCTGCGAACCGTTCGGCGTGACCGTCGAGGTCATGTCGCGCTTCCGCACGCCAGCTCAGCAGAAGAAGGCGCTCGAAGGCTTTGCAGACGGCACGGTCGACATCTTGGTCGGCACGCATCGTTTGCTATCGCGCGATGTGAACCCGCACGAC
>CACZIP010000114.1 GCA_902781245.1 uncultured Coriobacteriaceae bacterium
CACATGGTTTCGGCGCAGATTAATCTGGTGATGGAAACGATTTCTCCAAAAGGGGGAAGACGGGGTTCTAAGGCGATAACGTGAAAGGCGGGCGCGTCTATGCGCCCGCCCTGTTTTCCAACTAACATGCGCTCGCACTTGCTGTGAAGCTGAGCAAGCACGGAACCCACAACATTGGTTGCAGGCTCCTGCTGGAATATCGAATACTACTGAAGCAGAATCGTGACCGTCGTTCCGACGTCAACCTGGGTACCTTGCTCGGGATACATCGCAATAACCGTGCCGTCATCATCTCCAACGACGTTGAACAGCAAGCCTGCGCTCACGAGCGTCGCTTCGGCCTCGCTCTTCGTGTAGGTGTAGCAGTTGGGAACGATGACCTTATCGGAAGGCGCAGGACCGAGCGAAACCGTCAATGTCACGACAGTGCCCACATCAACCCACGTGCCAACCTCGATGTCCTGGGACATGACGATGCCCGGTTCGTCCTTGTCGCTGTAGACGTTAACCTGGTCGCACCCCAAACCAAGTTGGGTTAACTCATCACTCGCGCCCGAGAAGGAGTCACCTTTCAGATTGGGAACCTCCACTTGGCTTTCGGCAAGAGCCGTCGAGAACGCTACCTGAGTGCCCTCATCGACCATGGCACCCACGTCAATCGATTGCCAGCAAACCAAGCCAGGATCAACATCAGACGAGACAATTGGATCGTATTCGACGGCTACGAGACCGACTGCAGCAAGTGCGTTCTCGGCATCATACTGGCCCATACCGATCAAATTGGGAACGGCAACCTGCACCGGCGCCTGCTTGCCCTGGGAGATGGTGAACGAAACCTTCGTACCTGCATCAACTTTGGTAAGAGCATCGGGACTCTGCGCCATGACGCATCCGCTGGGAATGGTGTCACTGTAATCTTGTGTAACGTCGCCCACCGCAAGGCCGACGTCTTTTAGCGCTTTCTCAGCGTCAGCCTGGCTCAGCATCATGAGATTTGGAACCTCAGCTTGGGCAGCTGCGCTCGAAGAGCTCGAGCTTGCGCTGGCGCTCGAACTCGCAGCAGCACTCGTACTTGCGCTCGCAGAGCTCGACGATTGCGCCGAACAGCTGCAGCCCGAGATAGCAAGGACGGTCACTGCCGCCAGCAATCCCACGACTACCAACAATACTTTCTTTCTCATGGCATCTCCCTTCCTCGCCACCATCGCTGGACCAAGCACTTTAGTCCGCTAAAGTGAATTTTAGCTTATGCGACAAGGAAACAACAGTCTGCTGCTGGTCTTTTTTTCTTTTCGATGGAACGAAAATGCCACGACGCTTCGCACGACACTTCCTGAGAAGAACGCATAATTCAATCAGGTTAAATTATGCAGATCGACCCCTAAGAAAAAAGAAATGGCACACCGCTCCCTGGGAGCAACGTGCCATTTCGTAACTATCAGAACGGTCAGGTTATGCCTCGAGGATGCGGCCGGCGACCTGCTTTTTGCGCGACAGAATGCCAGGCATCCAAGTGCCGCCCTCGCCCGTGCACTCGATGTCGAACGCGCGATTGACGATGCGGCGGTTGCCCTCGCAGAGGAACTGGCTGCCCTCGGCGATGATGTCGGTCACCATGAGCAGCACGCAGATGTAGCCCTTGCTCTCGATGAGGCCGCGCATGTATTCGCGCATCTCGCCCTCGCGGCCCATGACTGCCTCGAGGTTCGTGGTCTCGTGCTGTGCGATGAGCACCGTGCCCTCGCCCAGCTCGAACTCCTTCGAGTCGGCGCTGACCAGCTTGTCGATGGGCATGTCGTCGTCGCCCCCGCGGAACGAGAACACCTCCATGCCGAACTCGAGCGGATCCATGCCGACAATGCCAGCTAGATAGTCGACGACCAGCTTGTCGGTCGGCGTGGCCGTGGGCGACTTCAGCACGACGGTGTCAGTCATGACCGCCGACAGAAGCACGGCCGCGATGGGCTTGGGCGGAACGATGCCGTAGCGCTGGCACTCGAGCGTGACAATCGTCGCCGACGAGCCTACGGGCATGTTCAAGAACTTGATGGGATAGACGGTCGAGACATCGGCGATGCGATGGTGGTCGATGATCTCGATGACCTCGGCGTCCTCGATGCCGGCCGCCGCCTGGCTGATCTCGTTGTGGTCGACGAGGATAACCTTGCGATGCGGATGCACGGCGATGTCAGAACGCGTGACGATGCCAATCGGCATGTTGGCTTCGTCGAGCACGACGGCCTCGCGGAACGGGCATTCCATGATGTCTGCCACGGTTTCTTCGAGCTTGCCGTCGGCATCGAGCGTGAGAATCTGAGATTCCATGACGGTGTCGACCGTCTGATCGAGCGAAGCAATGAGGTCCGCTGCAACCGACATCTGCGTTGCACCCTCGGTTTCGAGGACATCGGTTGCCGAGATGTAGCGGTTGGCAATCATGCGCGTCGAGATGAGGCCTTTGTACGTGCCGTCCTCGTTCGTGACGACCAGCGCTTGCACGTTGTGCTTGCGCAGGATGCGCCCAGCTTCGATGATCTTCGCATCTGCTTTGACCGAGAGCGGATTGGGTGTCATGACGTCGGACACGCGAGCGAACAGGTTGTTGATGACCATGGGCACATCGACGCCCCACTTGTCGAGCACGCCAGCCGTTTCGCGCGGCAGCGGGCCGAGGCGCGCCGGTACGTACGTGGGGATTTCCTCGCCTTCTTTCGCGTCGCGCCTAGCCAGCTCGTTCTTGAGCCATGCGTAGCCGATAGCTGCGCTGATCGCGTCATTGTCAGGATTCTTGTGTCCTACCACGATGATGGGTGACGACATGATGACCTCACTTACTTATGAACTAGTCCGTATTAATCTTAACGATTGGTGCGTAATCTTTCAGCAGTTTCTTCGTCTCGCCGAGCTTGCTGAACTTCACGTAGAGCGTGTCGCCGTCCACCTTCACCACAACACCGCGGCCGAAAGTCTTGTGATCGACCTGGTCGCCTTTCGCGAACGTAGTGGATGCGCCCGACTTCTTTTGGGCAGCGGCGGAAAGCCCTGTCCGAGCATTGCGCGAACGCTCGCCCGAACCGAAGGCGCTCGAGCGGCCGAACACGCGGCCCTCGCCCGCCTCGGTGCCAGAACCCGAGATGCCACGGCGGCTGCCACGCTTCTCCCAACCAGTTCCCGAGAAGCCCGCCGAGCCCACGCCGGTGGTCTGGCGCAACTCGCTGGGAATCTCCTGGAGGAAGCGCGACACCGGGTTCACGTGCGTCGAACCGAAAAGCTGGCGCTGCGAAGCGCAGGTCAAATACAGGTATTTCCGAGCACGCGTGATGGCGACGTATGCCAACCTGCGCTCTTCCTCGACGGCGCCGGAATCGGCAATCGAATTCATGTGCGGGAACAGGGACTCCTCCATGCCGGCCACGAAGACACAATCGAACTCGAGACCCTTCGACGAGTGCACGGTCATGAGCGTGACCGCATGCCCATCGTCGGATGCCGCATCGAGGTCGGTGCGCAGTCGCACCCATTCGATGAAGTCGGCCAGCGAATCGCCCCGCAACACGCGCGCAGGCTCTTCGCCCTCTTCGACCTCCCCTGCCGTCGGGGCTGCGAACTCGGCATCCTCGTCGTCATGGGTTTCGACGAACTCGTCGACGACGCCGAGGAACTCCTTGATGTTCTCGATGCGGCCGCGTGCCTCGTCGGTGCCCTCGTTCTGCAATGCGGAGACGAGCCCCGCCTTCTCGATGATCATTTCGACGACCTTGCGCAGGTCGCCCGAGTAATCGGCCGCTTCCTTGATGATTTGGACGAACTCGGAAACCGCGCGGCGCGAAGCAGGTCTCAGCTCCTCGTCAACGATGGCGAGCTCAGCCGCGTTCATGAACGTCGTGTCGTTCTCGCGCGCGATTTCCGAAATGCGTTCGATGGTCGTACGGCCGATGCCGCGGCGCGGCACGTTGATGACGCGCTGGGCGGCCATGTCGTCGGCAGGATTGACCGCAAGGGTCAGGTACGCCATGACGTCCGAAATCTCCTGGCGCTCGAAGAAGCGCGTGCCGCCCACGATGCGGTAGGGCACGCCCGCACGCAGGAACATGTCCTCGAGCATGCGGCTTTGAGCGTTCGTGCGGTAGAACACGGCGATCTGCTCGTAGCTCAGCCCCTCGTCGTGACGCTTGTCAATTTGCCCGGCGATCCAGCGGCCCTCGTCGCGCTCGTCGGACGCCATGAACACCTGCACCTTGTCGCCGTCCTCGGCGGTGGTCATGAGCTTCTTGGGCTTGCGCGTCATGTTGTTCGCGATGACCGCATTGGCCGCCGACAAGATGTTGCCGACGCTGCGGTAGTTCTGCTCGAGCTTGATGGTCGTGCAGTCGGGATAGTCGTTCTCGAACTCGAGGATGTTGCGGATGTCGGCGCCACGCCACGAGTAAATCGACTGGTCGTCGTCGCCGACGACCATGATGTTGCGATGCGCATCGGCCAAAAGCCGGCAAATCTCGTATTGCGCGTGGTTGGTGTCCTGGTACTCGTCGACCAGGATGTAGCGGAAACGCTGCTGGTAGGCTGCAAGCACCTCGGGATGGTATTTCAACAGGAAGTACGCGTAGAGCAGCAGGTCGTCGAAATCGAATGCGTTCGCAGAACGCAGGCGCTCCTGCAAGCGGCGGTAGACGCGAGCGGCCATCTTCCCCACCGGATCGACTGCCTTGTCGGCGAACACATCAGGACCCTGCAACTCGTTTTTAGCCATCGAGATGCGGTTGCGCAACGCGTTGAGCGGAAAACGCTTCGGATCGATGTCGAGCTCGGCCATGATTTCCTTGACGAGACGCTTTGAGTCAGCATCGTCGTAGATGGTGAAGTTCTTCGAAAAACCGAGGATCTCGGCATCGGCGCGCAACATGCGCACGCACATGCTGTGGAACGTCGACACCCACATGCCACGCGTGCGCGGCCCCACGAGCGCGTTGAGGCGCTCGCGCATTTCGGCTGCTGCCTTGTTCGTGAACGTGATGGCCAGAATCTCCCACGGCGCAGTGTCAGTCGACTCGAGGATGTGCGCAATTCGATAGGTCAGCACGCGGGTCTTTCCAGACCCGGCGCCCGCAAGCACGAGAAGCGGCCCCTCGATGCATTCGACGGCCTGTCGTTGAGGGTCGTTCAAAGTTGTCAAATCTAGCGCCATAGAGCCCTCTCGGTAAAAATATTCGAAATATGCCACAAATTACGCAGCGGCTATTTGAGCCTGAATACAGCACCGCCCCGCCCAATACGGACGGGGCGGTGTAAGCGTTTTTAAGCGTTGGCCTTCTCGAATTCGTCCATGAACGCAACGAGAGCCTCGACGCCTTCGCGGGGCATGGCGTTGTAGATCGATGCGCGCATGCCGCCAACGGAGCGATGGCCCTTGATGTTTGCGATGTTGTGGTCGGCCGCCTCAGCGATGAACTTGGCATCCATATCGGCATCGCCGGTGATGAACGGCACGTTCATGATGGAGCGGTCTTCCTTGCGGGCAGTGCCCTTGAACAGCTTGGACTGGTCGAGGAAGTCGTACAGCAGCGCAGCCTTCTCATGGTTGCGCTTGCCGATGCCCTCGAGGCCACCCTGCTCCTTGAGCCACTTGAAGACGAGGCCGCAGATGTAAATCGTGTAGCAAGCCGGCGTGTTGTACAGGCTGCCAGCATCGGCCATGGTCTTCCAACGCAGCAGCGTCGGGGTGAAGGGCAGCACGTCTTCGCGGATGAGGTCCTCACGGGCGATGACGATGGCCAGACCAGCAGGACCGACGTTCTTCTGGACGCCACCGTAGATGACGCCGTACTTCGAAACGTCGATCGGCTCGGAGAGGAAGCACGAGGACACGTCTGCGACCAGGGGTACGTCGCCCGTCTCGGGCAGCTTGTGGTAGACGGTGCCATAGATCGTCTCGTTCTGGCAGATGTAGAGGTAGTCGGCGTTCTCGGAAACCTTGATGGCGTCGACGTCGGGCACGTAGCTGAAGGTCTCGTCCTCGCTGGATGCCAGGCAGTTCGCGGTGCCGTACATCTTCGCTTCCTTGAAGGCCTTCTTCGACCAGGAACCGGAAACGATGTAGTCGGCCACGCCGCCTTCTACCTTCATGAGGTTCATCGGGATGGCGGCGAACTGCGTGGTGGCGCCACCCTGGAGGAACAGCACCTTGTAGTTCTCGGGGATGCCCATGAGGTCGCGCAGGTCGGCCTCGGCGGTGTCGATGATGTTCTGGAACGGCTTCGAGCGATGGCTCATCTCCATGACGGACATGCCTGTGCCCTGGTAGTCGAGCATCTCGGCTGCAGCCTGCTCCAGAACGGATTCAGGCAGGACGGCGGGACCTGCCGAAAAGTTGTAAACCCTGGTCATAGATACCTCCTTGCTGAAAAATATGTCGTTACACTATAGCACCAGACGTAATGGACCGCAGAAGCTCCCACAGAATCATCCGATTAGCACGAATGAACACGTTACATTACGTTAAAATGAACTGTGCACGTTTTAACACTGCACATTTCGAAGGAGCACGATGGACCTCTCGCTCATGGGCATCCTCACTCAGGTTGCCGCTTATCCTTCTCTTGCTGTAATTATTATTCTCGTCATCCTCGTCACCATCATTTCAGGTGCCACCGACGCGCCCAACGCCATCGCCACAGCCGTGTCGACCCGCTGTCTGACACCCACCCAAGCGCTGTGGCTTGCGGCGGTATTCAACTTCATCGGGCTGGTCGGCATGACCTACAT
>CACZIP010000115.1 GCA_902781245.1 uncultured Coriobacteriaceae bacterium
GATTTCGGCGGCGGTCATCGTGTCGACCACCTCAACGTGTATGGAGCCTATCGTCAGGTCCGGCCCATAGCTTTCGAGCAGAAGATCGTATGCGCCTAACACTTCCGGGTCGGCGCATACCGTGCGCTTGATTCCTTTGGCAAGGTCTGCGTCTGGTCGGCTGCCGAGGATATCGTCGAGCGTCTCGCGAAGCATATCTATACCAGCTTTGACGATGACGATAGAAATGATGACGCCCACATAAGCTTCGAGGCTTATGCCTGTCGCAATATAGATAAGCGCAGCTGCGAATACGGAAGCCGATATTGCGGCATCGAAGAGTGCGTCCTTGCCCGATGCGACCAGCGAGTTCGAATCGACTTGCTTACCCTTGGCGCTCACATAGCGTCCAAGCAGGATTTTGACGATCACCGCTGCTGCAACGATAACCAGCGTCACTGTGGAATAGTCGGCAACTTCAGGGGAGATTATTTTCTTCACAGATTCGATGAACGATGTGATGCCGGCGTAGAGGACAATGGCGACGATGACCATGGCAGACAGATACTCGTAGCGGCCATGACCGAGTGGATGCTCGCGGTCGGGTCGCTTGCCAGCAAGTTTTGCACCGATGATGGTGATGACGGACGAGAGGGCATCGGTAAGATTGTTAACAGCGTCGAGAACGATTGCGATCGAGTTCGCAGCAAGACCGACTACGGCTTTGAATGCGACGAGCATGATGTTAGCTGCAATGCCGATGATGCTGGTGCGGACGATTATTTTCTCGCGATCCGATGATGCCATGACGCCTCCCGGAATCATTTCCCCGTCTTAATTCGAGTTCCTGTAGGGGAGATTATCTAACGTATTAGGACTCACATTAAGCTCCTGCGGGGAAATCGGTTTCCCCGCAGGAGCTTAACGGGTTTCGAGCCGAATCCGAACCGAATCGGCTTCCCGCGGGGAAAGCGTGCAGGAAGCCGAATGATCACAAGTGAAGAGATACAGGCTTAGTGGTGGAACAAGCGCATGCCCGTGAACGCCATGGCGATGCCATACTTGTTGGCGGTTTCGATGACGTTGTCGTCGCGAATCGACCCACCGGGCTCGGCAATGTAGGCAACGCCCGACTTGCGCGCGCGTTCGACGTTGTCGCCGAACGGGAAGAATGCATCCGATCCAATCGACACGCCGGACTGCGTTGCAATCCACGCCTTCTTTTCCTCCGGGGAAAGTGCTTCGGGCTGCTCGGTGAAGATCTGTTGCCAAGCACCGTCGCTCAATACGTCGTCGCATTCGTCGGAGATGTACACATCGATGGCGTTGTCGCGGCTCGGGCGGCCAATATCCGGCAGGAACGGCAAGCCCAAAACCTTCGGATGTTGCCGCAGGTACCACGTGTCGGCTTTACTGCCCGCCAGGCGCGTGCAGTGGATGCGGCTCTGCTGTCCGGCGCCGACGCCGATGGCCTGGCCGTCTTTCACATAGCACACCGAATTCGACTGGGTGTACTTCAGCGTGATGAGCGCCACGATGAGGTCGATCTTTGCAGCTTCAGGGATTTCCTTGTTCTCGGTCACAACGTTTGCCAGCAGGTTCTCGTCGATGGTGAAGAAATTGTGCCCCTGCTCGAACGTAATGCCGAACACGTCCTTGTATTCCTGCTCAGCGCAGACGTATTCGGGGTCGATCTGCACGACGTTGTAGCGGCCACCCTTCTTGGTCTTGAGGATCTCGAGCGCCTCGTCGGTGTAGCCCGGCGCGATGATGCCGTCGGACACCTCGAGCTTCAAGTAACGTGCCACGTCTGCGTCGCATACGTCGGAGAGCGCAGCCCAGTCGCCGTATGAGCACAGGCGGTCAGCGCCGCGCGCGCGGATGTAGGCGCAGGCGATGGGTGAAAGCTCGCCCTCTTCCTCGACGAAGTAGATCTGGCGGTCGACGTCGGAAAGCGGCACGCCGACAGCCGCGCCTGCAGGGCTCACGTGCTTAAACGATGCTGCTGCGGGAAGTCCTGTAGCTTCCTTCAGCTCGCGGACGAGCTGCCATGAGTTCAATGCGTCCATGAAGTTGATGTAGCCCGGTTTGCCGTTCAGCACCTGCAAGGGCAAGTCGCCACCATCTCTCATGAAGATGCGTGACGGTTTCTGATTGGGATTGCACCCGTACTTGAGTTCGAGTTCGTTCATCCGTTTTCTCCTGTTCGTTTTACCTAACCACAAGGGCGGTCCCTGTTTGATTAGTCGCCGAGATTCTTGTTGTAGAGCTTCACGTTGCCGTCGATGTTGGCGTACAGCGACACCTTGTTGTCTTCGTTCAGGGCGTCCCAGAGTGTGTCCGAATCGGGTAATTTGACAGGGATGGGTTCGCCGGCGAAGGTCGGCAGCGGGTTGCCGTCGCCCTGATAGGTGCTGATGAAATAACCGCAACCCTCGTCGCAGCCCTCGTAGGCGAAGAACTCGCGCACGCAGCGGCCGTCGACATGCTTGAGGATGGACAGTTCGAACGTTCCATCACCGTTCACGATGGCGCTGATACGCGGTGTGAAGTTCGGCGCGTCGGGTTCGTATTCGCGCGCCATGCAGCCGTCGCGGAAGCTGCCAGCCTCAACGATCGTGTCGGTCTGGTCGCCGTTGGTCACGACGAGTGCGTCGCCCATAGTGCGGACGGGATGGTAGATGATCAGGCTCGGGTCCTCGACGAGCGCCGGGTCGTGCGCTTCGGTTTGTATACCGTCATCGGTGAGCGAAAAAATGCGGTTGCGGCTGTTCAGGCTGCGGCCCATGATGAAGTAGTACACCACGCCGTCGCCTACTGCGATACCGCGCCCGGGGTAGGGGTTGTTCCTCAAGATTTCTGCCAAGTCTTGCATGTTCGTCCTCCAATGCTCGTGCAGCCGTTGTGCATTTGAGGACCTGGCAAAGACGCAGCCGACCCTTTCAATGCTTGCGGCTTGCCCAGACGGTCGGCTTGTTGTTTCGCGTGCTGTTCCCCCGTGGTTGCCCACGTTTATCCGTCAGTTGCAGCCCGCTTGATGGTGACAGTGTAGCATCAATCGACTCTCGCACGGTGCGGATGCCGGTGCATGGTTTGAGAAAGTGGCGAAATAAACGCGACATCAAATTCCCCGCGGGCAACCGATTTCCCGCGGGGAAGATGTGGCGAGACATGATGGCAAGCCAACCGATTTCCCCGCGGGAAAATGCTTTAGTTTCCCGTAATCGAGAAACCCGTTAAGCTGGGTCGTGCACATCGACCAAGTTCCCCGCGGGAAAAAAGTCTACTATGGTGGAAACAGGATGCGAATGACGGCCTTAAGGAAGGGGTCATCATGTACATGCACGTCTTTAGCTGTCGGGTGTTCACGCGCGAGCTGTCGTATTTCATCGCAAAAAGCAAAAACGTTGTGGACGTGACGTTTCTGCCTCAGGGGCTGCATGAGGCGCCGAAGGTGTTGAATGCCGAGCTTCAAGCATCGATAGCTCGCTTCCGAGAAGACTGCGATAGCTGGAGGCGCAGGCGTCGTCCCGATTATCTGGCGTTGTGCTTCGGGTTGTGCTCAGACAGCATTGTCGGTATCGAGGCAATAGATGTTCCCATTATCGTGCCCCGCGTCGATGATTGCGTCGGTGTCTACCTCGGTTCGGAGGAACGTTACCTCGAATACTTCAACAAGTACAAGGGAACGTTTTGGGCATTCCCGAGCTGGGCGGAATCAAGTCCTTCGACCGACGCCAATTATCTCGACATCATGCGTGCGGAATACATGAAGCGCTACGACGGCGATGAAGACCTCGTTGAGGACATGATGGAACTGGAACTCGACATGACGGCGAATTACAGCAACGTCGGCTACATCACGAGTCCATTAGCTGTCGATCCCGAAGGTAGTCGCGAGCATGCGGCGCGTTATGCGAGGGATCACAACTGGAATCTGATCGAGGTCGAAGGCGATCTTTCGCTCATGGAGCAGCTTTTGAACGGCCCTTGGGACGAGGACAAGTTCCTTGTCGTTCCGCCAGGCTATCGCATCGCTTCGGCGCCCGGAATCGAGAAGGTACGTGCCGTCAAAGCGTGACGTTGCAAAACGCGATGTTACAAAGCGCGGCTGAACGTCGTGCGTATGAAAGCCTCGCCTTGCGTGAGCGCTTCCTCGAGGCGCTCCCGGTTGGGCATCGCAGCAGCAAAGCAAGCGTATTCGTCGAGGATGCCTTGACCGTGCGGCACGCCAACCGCTCCGGCATCGCTGCCCAATGCGACGAGGCATCCTGCGTCGATGGCTTTCGCGATATTCTCGTACGACGTATCGACGATGCGTTTTAAGACTTCGTCGGGAAATTGGCCGCAACCAATGAGGTTGCGCGCCACGGTAGCCGTCGGCACGTAGCACGTGCGTGACTCGGCGAGGGCGGCGATGCATTCGTCGTCAATGTAGTTGCCGTGTTCGACGCTGTCGACGCCTGCTTCGATGGCGTCGAGAACGGCGCGTTTGCCGTTCGTATGCGACATGACGGCAAAGCCCTTTTCATGTGCTATATGAACCATTTCGCGTATGGTGGGTGCGGGCAGGTTGTGGTGAGTGATGCGGCCGTACTCGTTGAAATCCATAATGCCCGTGGTCATTATCTTGATGAAGTCTGCTCCGAGGGCATCCGCTTCGTCTACGAGCGCTGCATACTCGCGCATGCTCGTGAAGGGACGGCCGACAATGGAGCCGTAATTACCCTGCTCATGGATAGCGAAGATAGGCGTGCGGTAGTCGATGCCGTATTCGGAGGCGATGTGGGATGCGCAATGAGATACGCCATAGGCATCGCCTCCATCGCGGACGAACGTGACGCCTTTCGCCTGATATGCCTCGAAACATGTGCGTATATGCCGTACGTCAGGGCTCTTGACGTGCCGCATCATCGCCTGCTTGTAGTTGATTCCGTCCATCGCGAGGTGGGCGTGGCATTCTCCGAACATGTTTTCCTCTTCTGCTGCGCTGCTATGCCAATGCTACGACGATGTGTCGTACGAAGGCAATCATGAAGATGCAACAAGTTCCCCGCGGGAAATCGATTTCCCGCGGGGAAAGTGATTGGTCGCCCGCAGGGGGAGGCCCCCCGATCAAGTTCCCCGGAGGAAATCGATTTCCCGCGGGGAAGGTGGTCAGGGAAGGTGGTCAATTCAACGATCGGGCAAGGTTACTCGTCGTTGCGATAGCCGAGGTAGTCGATGAAGCGACGTGTGGCAAGTGGGACAGTGTTGCGATTGCGCATGGCCAGTGCCAACTCGCGGTACTGTGGTTCTTCGAAGCTTTTCGCGACGATGTTGAATGGCAGCCTCTGCAGGATGAGCGAAGGTTGGACGCTGATTCCAAGGCCTTTTTCCACCATTGCGAACACAGCGTAGTCGTCCCATGTAGTCATGCTTGACTGGATCTGGATGCCGAACTTGTCCAACATCGCGGCGATGTCGGAGTCGCCCTGCTTGTCGATGGTCATGAACGGGTATTCTCCGAGTGCCCGGATGGGGAACCGGTCGGCGCTCGCCATGGGATGGTCTGCTGCCATGACCACTTTCAGCTCGTCGCGCCCCAGGTAAACTGTGTCGAAGCTCGGGCGCGTCGGCAACCGCACGAACCCGCAGTCGACCTGGCCTTCTGCAATCATGCGCTCGACCTCGCTGTATCCGCGGGTCGTTATCTCGTAATCGATGTTGGGGTAGTCCTCGCGGAAGTGTTTGATGATGGATGGCAGCCAGTGTGTCGCAACACTCGTGACCGTTCCAATGCGTATCAAGCCGCTCTCAAGGCCGATCATGGCATCGACTCGTGCTTGAAGACGCCCATGTTCGTCGCATACGGCCTGGATGGCGGGGGCGAGTTCGTGGCCTTCCGACGTGAGTCTCACGCCGCCGCGGTCTCGTTCAAGCAGTTTCACATTCCATGCGTGCTCAAGGTCGGCAATCATTCGGCTGATTCCAGATTGCGAATAACCGAGCGCTTCGCCTGCTTTTGTAAAACTGCCCAAGCGTGCAGCGACGAGAAACGCTCGATACTTGATCAAAGTGCTATCCATGTTGCCCCCCTCAGCATCAATCCGTTCAGACATCGCCCATGTTCAGTATATATGACATATGCTCATTATAAACATGACAAAGATACGCTTTTCAGATTGTATGAAACATGCCATACTAGCGCCAACAAAATGAGAGTTACGAAAGGGGTCGACAATGAAGAACGGCAAGAATCAGGTCATGACGTGCGGCGCTTGCGCTATCATCGTGGGCGAGAGCGGCCAGACGACGACTAGTATCGACTCGCTTGTGAATGGTGTGAAGCGTTTCACGTCGAAGCTCAGCCGTCGCTAATTCATGACTGTTGCTGCGGCAACATCTTGGATGAAACGATACATGCTTTTCAAGCCCTC
This sequence comes from uncultured Coriobacteriaceae bacterium, assembly GCA_902781245.1. Taxonomy (GTDB): domain Bacteria; phylum Actinomycetota; class Coriobacteriia; order Coriobacteriales; family Eggerthellaceae; genus UBA9715. The sequence continues at coordinate 6,399 of CACZIP010000115.1, forward strand.
CCATCGGGAGGGCTTTTTGTTTAGGAGGGTGCTTCCATGAGTAACGAGTATTCATGCATTGATTGCGCAATGAGTGGATGCGAATTCCCAGATAAGGGTCGTCCAAAGTTCTGCCCGACGGACGACTTCGAATTGGAGCGTGAGCAATGGCTGCTCGAACGCTTGGATGAGGAAGAGAATCGCAAGGTCATTGAAGCTGCTTCGGTGTCGGTACACACCGCTTCTGATTTAAAGCTCAGCCATATGGAAGAAATCATCCTCTTCGCCCGTGAGTTGGGTGCGAAAAAAATCGGCATCGCGTCGTGCATCAGCCTATC
>CACZIP010000116.1 GCA_902781245.1 uncultured Coriobacteriaceae bacterium
TCGCAGCGTCCCCAGACCGAATCGCTTCCCAAAATCAATAGTCACGATACCCCCTCCAACGGACGTTTATGCACATTCAATATACCTGCATCGTTGCAGGTCAAACCCATTGATTTTGGCATGGGGGAAAACGGTTTTGGAATAGACCTATGTAAACCGAGAATTGGACACCCGCAGAATCTCGCGGCTTTTCCTAACCGTCATCTACGATTGCTTGAAATAGCTTTTCACGTTGGCATGAACTGCGATACTACGCTCTCGTCATCAAAAGCGACATCTCAAGATAGACACGCTCCTCGAAGTCGTCCAAATCGATGCCGGTTAAATCGTGTATGCGCTCAAGACGATTGAGCAGAGTTGAGCGCGCCACGTACAACGCCTCCGACGCCGCCGTGGCGTTGTAGCGATGGCGCACGAAAGCGGTGAGCGTATGCAGCAACTCGGTCTCATGCTCCTCGTCATAACGCGCAAGCGCCACCACGGCTGGATGGCTGACGCATTCCAGAGGCATTTCTCCCCTGCTTTGCTCAAGCAACCAACCAAATGCATATTCTTCAAAGCGGTAGCACCAAAATGTCGGGTCAACCACGCTGCCACGCTCGTAGGCAATCGATGCCTGCGCCTTCGCTGCACCAAGATCGCCCATGCTTTGGAATGGCCTGCTTATACCCACCTTTGCCAGATTGTCGCGTGCGATTTCGACCAACTCGCGCAAGAAACCCTTCCCAAACGCTGGCGGCTGGCTGCCGATGTCTGCGAGCATGAACAGTCCGTCATCCAACACGACGCAGTACGCCTGCGGCCAGGAGAGCTCGAATCTTCGAGCCAAATAACCATAGTCCTCCTTACCCTCATGCGTGAAGCTCCTCTCGATGCGCACAACAAGATATTTGCTGTTCGCTTCATGTCCAGCCTCCGCAAGCACCGCATCGGCCTGCGCAGCATCGCCCCCTTCGCCAGCCAGCAGCATGGCCAACATCGCCCGAACACGCTCTCCACCGCGGGGCCCAAAACCAAACGACCCGATGCGGGCGAACAGCTCTTCCGCATATCTCCCCAAGTACTCGAGAAGAAACTTGACATACCTTGCATTGAGAGCACTGAACTCGTGGCGCATCACGAGCGTGCCGATTAGCCGCGTGCCGGTGAACAGGTTCTTCATGAAAAGATCGTTCGACCCCGGAATGCTAGTCACACGACGGCTTCTGCGCAAGTTGCGATAATCGCCGAAAGCCATGAACAAATCGACCGCATCGTCTTCGAACAAGATTGGCGCGCGTAGGGACTCGTCCATCCCGTTATTTTCCACATCGTCCGACCAGGATTGGCAAACAATGCGGTATCCCTCATCTATCAACGCACAGGGGACGCCCGTTGAACTAGTGCACGCATCAACGAGGGACTGGAAACCAGCATACGTGTCAACGCAAGCGCGGAGGCGTGCGTCAAGCCGTTCGTAATGCACGAAAACACCTTGAAGATAATTGTACAAATGCTGAAAAAGCACGTCGGCTTTTACGTAGACAACGGAGAGCCCAGCGTTACGCGCCGACTCTGCGCAGGCTTCACCCAAGCAAATGCACAGCGTATCCGCCATCCCAGATATGTCATGAACGCGTTCATGCTCGGGAATGAGCACCGTGTGACCGCTCATGTCCGACGAAACATCGTAGAGAATAGGATAATCCACGGGTTTCATCCGCGAAACCGCGTAGCCTTCAACAAACTCGAACTCCTGCACAAGCAGGTAGAGAATCATAGTCCCGTCCAGTTTCATGCTGTCTCCGCCCTACACGCAATTCGGCATCACTACAATTTGTAGTGTCTACTATAACAATAATGAACATATTGCCGATAATAAAGCTCAACTATACTTCGTACAATTTGAGCAAGAACCCTCTTTACGAGGGGATTTGTTGTAGCGCATTTCCATATTGGTGCAATCATCAAATGCTTCAAATCGCCCATGTGGTAAATGCGTCAGGGTGCGTGCGAACAGGAGGAACACATGCTTACAGCGAAAGAGAACCTGCGCCAGACCATCATCGACGGAGGAAAGCCCGACCGCTTCAGCAACAACTACGAGGGCATTTATCTGATGATGCACCCGTGGATTATGCATTCGGGCGCCTTGCTTGCACCTGGCGACAAGGGCAAGGTCAACGCATGGGGCGTCACGATGGATTTCCCCGCTCATACCCCTGGCGCATTCCCCGTGCATACGCCTGACAAGGTCGTCGTGAAAGACATCGAGGACTGGAAGGACTATGTCAAAGCTCCGCCGACCACGTTCGCCGAAGCTGAATGGGAGGAATTCCAGAAGCAGTACGAGGAAGTCACGAATTCCGGCAAGGCGTACGCAGCCCCCCTGTACGTGACCGGCCTGTTCGAGATGTCGCACTATCTGTGCGCCATCGACGATGCTCTCGTGTACTACATGACGAACCCCGATGAGATGCACGAACTGCTGAAATACGTCACCGAGTTCGAACTGCGCATTGCTGAGGGCATCTGCGACCACCTGCACCCCGAAGCGATCTTCCATCACGACGACTGGGGCACCGAGAACAACTCTTTCCTGCGCCCCGAGATGTTCGCCGACTATTTCGTCGAGCCCTATAAGGAGATTTACGGGTACTACCACGACCACGGCGTCGAGTTCGTCTTCCACCACAACGACAGCTACTCGGCCAACCTCGTGCCTTACATGATCGAGATGGGCATCGACGTATGGCAGGGCAACATGGAGTCGAACGACACGAAGGCAATGCTCGAAAAGTACAAGGGGCAAATCGCCTTCATGGGCAACATCGACAACAAGGACGTCGACTTCCACGGTTGGACTTCGGAAGACGTGAAGCGCGTCGCCTACGAGCATCTGGATGGCTACGACTTCCAGAGCTACATCCCGTGCATCACGCAGGGCGGCCCGGGCTCCACGTTCAGCGGCACCTATGTCGAGCTGTGCAAGTACATTGACCAGTACAACTGCGAGAAGTTCGGCTTCACGCAGCAGGAGATTGAAGACGCGCGCCTGCCGCTGCAGGTGATTTTCGGCTAATCAACCAGACGCATCACAAGCATCAATCGCCAAAGGGCCCTGTCTTCCACGAAGACAGGGCCCTTTTCTCGTGGCCATACGAACCGAACGAATCGCTCGGAAGTGGCGAACACCGGCCAGCCTCCCTGCGGGAAACCGATCTCCCCGCGGGAAATCGGTTTCCCGCGGGGAAGACGCCACGACGCTACCAAAAGACGCCAGCGCACAAAAAGGAAGCCACCCGATTACGGGCGGCTTCCAGAGAGCGTGTTGCTTGGAATCAGTCGGCTTAGAAGAACTCGACGATCTTGGCAGCAGCGGAACCGGCATCGGGGGTGTAGGCGTCGGCGCCAACCTCGTCAGCGAATTCCTGGGTGACAGGAGCGCCACCGATCATGATCTTAACCTGGTCGCGCAGACCAGCCTCAACGAGAGCCTTGATGGTCGCGTCGATAGCCGGCATGGTGGTGGTCAGCAGAGCGGAGAGGCAGACAACCTTGCACTCGGGATGAGCACCAACGTACTCGACGAACTTCTCGGGAGCAACGTCAACGCCAAGGTCAGCAACCTCAACACCCTTGCCCTCCATGAGCATGCGGACAAGGTTCTTGCCGATGTCATGCATGTCGCCTGCGACGGTGCCGATAACGGCAAAGCCGAGCGGCTCAGCGCCACCAGCAGCCAGGGCCGGCTTCAGGACCTCGGTACCAGCGTTCATAGCACGAGCTGCAACCAGCATCTCGGGAACGAAGCACTCGCCCCTCGTGAAACGGTCGCCGATGATGCCCATGGCATCGATCATTGCGTCGAGGATCTCACTCGGATCAATACCCTCGTCCAGAGCCTGCTGTACGAGCGGACCGGTTTCCTTCCTCTTACCCTTCATTGTTTTCTCGCGGAGATCGTCGAGCACTGCCATGGTAACCCCTTTCAAATGAAATCCATTATGAACTGCATTTATCGTTCTGGTCATAAAATATCTTTATTACCAGAATGCGTCAATGCTCATGACTGCATTTCATGCAATCTGCACTAATTGTTGGACGGCAATTTTCAATGCGGAGAACCTGGCTTGCTTCGTTATCCCACCAAGGCAGTGACGAGCCATTCGCGTACGACGGTCATCGCCCCCATCGCAAGGTAGTCGCTGCGTTTTTCCTTGATCGTGCAGCTTAACCCGTCCATGGCTCCACGTCGCCGCGCCTCTGCAAACGCTTGCTCGCGCGCCAGCTCGCGCGCGGCCTCCAGCGCCTTGCCGCTTTCCTCGAACGTCAGCATCTTCTCGTTTCCGCAAACTTGGTAGTACGAAACGACGCCACTGGATTCACGCACCGGATTCACCCGAACGGTCGTTTCGACGGCCACGCGCGAAGCGGCAGCACCGATGGCGTTGGCAACTTCCGCATGCTTGGGCATCATCGGAGCCACGTTGAGCGCACTCGCAGCCTCCTCGAGGAACACATGGGTCGGTGCCCCGATTCCAATGAAGCGGGTATCGCCCGAGAACCGCACGTCGAATGCATGCGTTTCGTCGTCGTGCCTTCGGTCCCATGCCCGCTTCGCAAGTTCATGCATTTGAGAATCGAGCTTCGTCGTGCCATTCGGCCAGAACATGTCCTGCGAGAGCACACCGAGCGCCTGCTCGAACAGACGGAACTCCGCAAGCTCGTACACCTCGTCGGCGAGCTTCGCAATCTCGTCCTCGTCCTCGGATGCCGTTTTCCCGCGATACGTTTTCAGCAAGCACCTCGCACCGAGCCGCGACGCCTCGACGTCGAACTCGTCGAAGTCACCTTTCAGGTGCATCGCATCAGTCGGGGTGAATCCGCAGCGCATGACGACGCCTTCGTCCTCGAGCTGCTGGAGCTTCAGCCCCGTGATGGCGGCACGATCGTCGTAGAGCAGCAGCGGCCCCTCTTGCAATATTTCCAGCAAACGCCGGTCAGGCTCGCGGAAACGCGAGAGGTCGCCGGGGTTGCGCATGAGGTACAAAAACTCGTAACGCGAATAGAAATCGACGGGCGCAGTTTGGTAATACCATTTCAGCGCACGTTTGATGCGCGGCCAGCGCGATGCTGCAATGCAGAGCGGCGTCACCTTTCGCGTGCCCAGCTCAAGGCGGCTGTTCTTGGTGTAGCGCACGACGGTGTCGCCTCCAAGGGCGATCGTGTCAATGGCAACACCGGCAACTTGCGTTTTCCAACCGCCGATGATGATGCCGTCCGTCCTGTTCGGCCACCCCTCGTGCACGATGGACATATCGGACGTCGTACCGCCAATGTCCACAATCAGACACTCAGGAGACCCGACGAGCACCTGCGCCCCAGTTACCGACGCTGCTGGCCCCGACAGGATGGTCTCGACCGGCCTCGTGCGCGCCAGCTCTGAGGACATGAGCGTGCCATCGCTGCGCACAACGGAAACGGGCACAGAAAGGCCCCGTTCGGCAAGTGCATTGTCTATCGCATCGAGGGACTCCTCGATAACGGGCACGAGCCTCGCGTTGAGGAGGGCGGTCGCCCCACGACCGATGACGTTCGGCTCCACCGCCACCGTCGTCGCCTCGACCACGAGCTTTCCGAACCGGTTCCTCAGGAACTCGGCCCCGCTATGCTCGACGATGGCGCCGTTGTTCAATGCGTACAAACTTGCGATTCCAAACGATTCGGCTTCTTCGAAAAACGATGGGTTGCTCTGACAGAGCGCCTCCCAATCAGGGACGGTGACTTCGCTGCCGTCGAACGAACCGACATACTCCGTCGTGATTACATCCGCATACGGAATGCCGAAAACGCGCTCGGCATCAACGCGGCGGAGAATCTCATCGGTTGTCCCGACGATAATGAGCTTCGCACGCCCGCCCTTGCCTTCGACGCAAGCGTTGGTGGCCAGTGTGGTCGAAAGCGCCACATGCTCGACCTGCTCGAGCGTTTCGCGCGGGATACCGTCCATGGCGCCGATGATGCCGCGCGCAAGGTTCTCCTTGGTCGTGAGCGACTTCGCTTTTGCAAGCACCTGCACGTTGTCGGTGTCGATGACCACGGCGTCCGTGTACGTGCCGCCCGTGTCGATACCCAGTCGTATCACGCTGCCACCTCCACGTTAGTTGTACAGGACGCAGCTCGAGTACGCGATGGTGTTCTTGCCGTGGTTGTAGGGAATGCCGGCCTTCAAACACGTCTCGGCAACATACAAGCCCGCAGCCTCCATCGACACGAGTCGCTCGTCGGGGAACCGACACGGCTCGTCGGGATAGGTGCAGGTCTTGCACACCCTGCAATGGCCGGACGACAAAGTCATGACCTGCGCGCTCAGCCCTGCGGCATCAAGATCCTCGATCAGCTTGTAGAACCGCTCGAACTGCGTCGCCGCCGCCTCCATGATGGTCTCGCCGTCGAACTCGTCCTCGAGCTCCATGACCGTCTGGACGACCGTGCAGTGCGTGTACTCGTGCATCTGCCGTTCGAGGTCGTAGATGTCGCCGCACGCCGGCGGGCATGCCCAGCTCGTGTTGTAGATATGGCATTTGTCCGCTGCGCACATCTCGCGCACTTCCTCGCGAACGGCCAAATCGGCTGCGGCGCATGTCCCCACACATTCGAATTCCTGCTGCTCGATCAATTCCATGACCGTGCTCATGACGCCCTCCTTCTCCTGATGTTCGACGCTGTC
>CACZIP010000117.1 GCA_902781245.1 uncultured Coriobacteriaceae bacterium
GGAACTTGTCGGTGTCGGTTACCGTGTCGAGGCACAGGGCCAGATGCTGAGTTTCTCCCTGGGCTACTCACATGATATCCAGATGTATCTTCCGAAGGAGATCACTGCTGAGACTCCCAAGATCAAGAAGGGTGACAATCCTCTTCTGATCCTCAGGAGCTATGACAAGCAGCTTCTGGAACCACTTCCATTGCTGGATCTTGCCAGTCTTCACAGCGATGATCGCTATCACTATCAGCAAAAGCAGGATGCCGGAAACAGCAACCATAAGATGGTAGCTTTGGAAAATCGCGTTGACGGGAAGCTCGGATGTGTCAAGGTCTCCGTATTGCTCCGTCTCGGCCAACGAGTTGAGGCCGGGATACACGGTATCGAACGTAAACGTTGCGAGGAAGCTGGTGAAGCCCGGCAAGCCGAGACCAGCAACCTTCTCGTTCTGTTCGTCAACCCAACCGAAGAAGTAAAGCGGAGGCACCTCGTCTTCGTACTGGCCTTCCATAGCAGCGAGCTTGGTGGGCTGTTGCTCCCACACGCCAACCGCCGTCGAGTGCGCGGACACGAACAATGCGCACGTGGCAACGAGCGCCACGACGATGCCCGTCTTCATGGTCTTCTTCGCGAAGTCGACATTCTTACCCTTCAGGTAATGGTAGGCGGCAATCGAAAGGGCGACCAAACCGCCCATGACGAGCGCAGCGGTGATGACGTGGAAATATCGCAGCCCCGTCGTGGGGTTGAACGCGGCGGCGAAGAAGTCGGTGAGCACCGCCTTGCTGCCGTCAGCTGCAAGCTCGGCGCCAGCGGGCGTCTGCATCCACGAGTTGGCGATGAGGATCCACAGCGCCGACAGGCACGACCCGAACCATACAAGCCAGCCCGATATGCAGTAGAAACGTGGGCTGACCTTGCCGCGGCCGAACAGCAGCACGCCGAGGAACACCGACTCGAGGAAGAACGCGAACAACGCCTCTGCAGCCAGAGGCGCTCCGAAGATGTCGCCGACAAACCTCGAGTAATCTGCCCAGTTCGTTCCAAACGAGAATTCCATCGTGATGCCCGATGCGACGCCGATAACGAACGTCGTGGTGAACAGCTTCACCCAGAAACGCGCTGCGTCGGCATCCTCAGGTAAACCCGAACGGTACGCCCGCGTCTCTGCGATGGCCGTGATGAGGCCAATGCCTATCGAGAGCGGGACGAACACGAAGTGGAACGCAACTATGAGCGTGAATTGCAGTCGGGCAAGAAACGCCACGTCACCGAACAATTCCATCATACGCCTCCTCTATTATCCCTAAAGGCGTATTCTACCATGCAGGCTGTACAATGATACCCTTAGCTGCAATCTCGACCAGGTTGCAAACCATCGAATAGCATGAAACGAGAGCTCATGATTGAAGCGCTTGACATACGCGTGCGCGGCATCGTGCAAGGTGTAGGATTCCGGCCTTTCGTGTACCGACTGGCCAGACGTTACATCATCAACGGCTGGGTGCTCAACGACCTCGACGGCGTGTTCATCCATGCTGAAGGCGAAACGAAACTCCTCGATGAGTTTGTCACCGAATTGCACATGAACCCGCCTGCGGCTGCAGTGGTACGCGAGGTCGAACTGAAGGAAGTCCCCCTCCAGGACTGCACGCGCTTCGAGATTCGTGAATCGCAAACGGCAGATGCCGACGAGGGAACACTCGTGTCTGCCGACCTCGCCACCTGCGATGACTGCTTACGTGAGCTATTCGACCCGAGCGACCGACGCTACCGCTACCCGTTCATCAACTGCACGAATTGCGGACCGCGGTTCACCATCATCGATTCGCTGCCCTACGACAGGCCGGCCACCTCGATGGCCTCATTCAAGATGTGCCCCGATTGTGCGCGCGAGTACGCCGATCCGGCAGACAGACGCTTCCATGCGCAACCGGATGCTTGCTTCGAATGCGGGCCTCAGCTGAGCTTCATCATCTCGAACGCACCTGACGACATCTCGTGGGCGCAAAGCCGTGATGAATCCGATTCCTTGATAGCAAAATCGGTGGATGTTTTGGCGCAGGGCGGCATCTTGGCAGTGAAAGGCCTCGGAGGATTCCACTTGGCTTGCGATGCCACCAGCACCGAAGCGCTCGAAAAGCTGCGTTCGCGCAAGAAGCGCGACGGCAAGGCGTTTGCCGTCATGGTCGCTACCGTCGACGACGCGCGTGCCACATGCGAGGTCTCGCCCGAGGAAGAAATGCTGCTCAAATCCCCCGCGCGCCCAATCGTCCTGCTAAAGAAGCGCTCCGACGCCCACTTGGCCGAAGGGCTGGCGGACAAGCTGCCCGAGCTGGGCGTCATGCTGCCCGCAACGCCTGTGCAGCACCTACTTCTGCACGACTACCGCGAAGCAACCGGAAAGACGATGCTCGTCATGACGTCGGGCAACGTCCACGACGAACCCATAGTGACCGACGACTCCGAAGCTATCGAAAAGCTGGGCCGCATTGCCGATGCCGTGCTGGGCAACAACCGTCCAATCTTGTCGCGCTACGATGATTCGGTCGTGCGTGTCGTATCGCTCAGCGGCGTAAACGAGCATGGTGAGCCGAACGTCGGAGTGCAACTCATCCGTCGCGCCCGCGGGTATGCGCCCGTGCCGATGGCGCTGGGCGATAGCAAATCGCCCGCAGTCTTCGCTGCCGGGCCTGAGCAGAAGAACACGTTCGCATTTGCGCGTGCTGGCCAAGCCTTCGTTTCTCAGCACATCGGAGACCTCGAGGACGCAGACGTCTACGACGCGTGGCTCGAGTCGAAAGCGCGGTTCGAGAAGCTGTTCACCATCGAGCCCCGCATCCTCGCATGCGACACGCATCCCGAATACCTTGCGTCCAAATGGGCACGCGGCCAAGCAGCTGACAGCAGCCTATCGCTGGTTGAAGTACAGCACCATCATGCACACATCGCGTCGGTGCTCGGCGAGCACGGTCTGTTCGGCCCGTGTTGCGGCATTGCTCTCGACGGCACGGGCTACGGTGCGGACGGCGCCATCTGGGGTGGCGAAGTGCTGTTGGCCAACCAGGCAGATTACGAACGCTTTGCCAACTTCTCGTATGTGCCCATGCCAGGCGGCGCGGCATGTGTGAAACACCCGCAGCGCATGGCTTATGGCGTGCTTTGGGCGTTCGATCTGCTCGACCATCCTGGTGCACAGCAACTCATCGACGCCCTGGGCGCTCAAGCGGGCATTTGCAACCAGATGATCGAGGCAGGTTTGAACACGCCCTACACGTCTTCGGCCGGGCGCCTGTTCGATGCGGTAAGCGCGTTGATCGGCGTGTGCTCCGAACCGACCTACGAAGGCGAAGCTGCCATCTTGCTCGACGCGGCGAGGTCCGATGGAGCCGTCTCCCCTCAAGATGCCGAGCGCTATGCCTTTGCCGTGACCAAGAACTCCGCCCTTCCCACCAGCACCGCACACGACACATCGGTCGTTCTGCTCGATGCTGCAACGACCGTGAAAGCCGTGCTTGACGATTTGGCGTCCGGCGTTTCAGCTGGCGAGATTTCGCTGCGTTTCCACGATGCAGTTGTCGGTGCCATCGTGATGGCCGCCGAGCTCGTGCGCGCAGCTTACGGAATAGAGCTCGTCGCGCTATCGGGCGGGGTGTTCATGAACCGCCACATCGTCGAGGAAGCAACGCGCCGCCTTGGCGAAGCGGGCTTCACCGTTGCGTTGAACGCCAACTTGCCACCGAACGACGGATGCATATCGTATGGGCAGGCCGTCGTGGCTTCGGCTTCGCGTTAAAATGTGCGAAAAGACAGAAATGGCCAAATAGGAACTCTCCCTGCTTGGTTGGCTTAGATAAGGAACGTATATGTGCCTCGCAGTGCCAATGAAGATAACCGAACTGAAAGACGGCGGAATGGCCGCTGTGACCGTCATGGGTACGACTCGTGACGTCGCCCTCGACCTAACGCCGCAGGCGCAGGTCGGCGATTATGTGCTCGTGCACGCTGGCTTCGCCATCGAGGTTGTCGACCAGCAATATGCCGAAGAGACGCTCGAACTAATCCAGGACATGGCCGACATGCTCGACGACCCGTTGCTCAACCCCAATGCGGAGGGGGCGCTGGCATAATGTCCGTCGATTTTTCGACCGAGCTGGCAAAATTCAAGGACCCGAAACTTGCGCGTGAGCTCGTGCGCGCTTGCGAGATGTTCGCACCCGAAGGCGGCGCGACGCTCATGGAAGTCTGCGGCACACACACGGTGGCGATTGCCCGCAACGGTATTCGCAACCTCATGCCCGAAGGCACACGTCTTGCAAGCGGCCCTGGATGCCCGGTTTGCGTCACATGCAATCGCGACATCGACACGGTCATTGCGCTCGCCCGCGTACCTGAAGTGACAATTGCCACGTTCGGCGACATGACACGCGTGCCCGGGTCGACATCGAGCTTGCTCGCCGAGCAAGCTGCTGGTCGCGACATCCGAATCGTCTATTCGCCTCTCGACGCACTTGCGCTTGCGCAGGCCAACCCCGACAAGCAAGTCGTGTTCGTGGGCGTCGGCTTCGAGACCACTACCCCACTCGTCGCGCGCGCCGTCAAGCGCGCCTCCGAGCTCGGGTTGGCCAATTTCAGCATCTTCGCTGCCCACAAGAACATGCCCAATGCGCTCGAGACGATTGTCGCCGATCCTCAGCTCAAGATCGATGCGCTCATCTTGCCAGGCCATGTCAGCACCATCATCGGCGCCAAGCCGTACCAGTTCCTCGCGGACCGCTACGGCGTGCCAGGTGTCATCACGGGCTTCGAACCAGTCGACGTGCTGCAGGGCATTGCCATGATCATGCGCCAATTGCATGAAGGTCGCGCGGAAATCGAGATTGCATACGCCCGCGGCGTCATGCCCGAGGGAAACCCCCACGCGCTTGCGGCCATCGACGAAGTGTTCGAAACCTGCACGGCAACGTGGCGCGGCTTAGGCGACATCCCCGGCAGCGGCTACCGCCTGCGCGACGAATATGCGCAATTCGATGCCGTGCGCCGATTCAATCCCGAAATCGAACCTACCGTCGAGCCCAAAGGCTGCCGCTGTGGCGACGTCCTGCGCGGCATCATGGCTCCGAGCGACTGCCCGCTGTTCCGCAAGGTCTGCACTCCCGAAAACCCCATTGGTCCTTGCATGGTTTCAAGCGAAGGCAGTTGCGCAGCGTACTATCGGTACTATTAGGAATAAACCGTTTCCCGACGCAAAGACGCCCCTCCTTTGAGGGGCGTCTCTCTATGAGTCGCTTTGACGGTCAAAGTGGCTCATTTCACGAGCGCTGCTGCAAGCTCCTTGATCTGTGCGCGCGTCTCATCGGATAGTGCGCTCTTGATCGACACAACTGGCTCGACAACTTCGATGCCCTTCATAGTCTCGACCTTGGCGCGCATAGCCTTGGCGGCAGCTGGCGCCCATGTGCCATTCTCGATGAGCGCTATGCGACGATTCTGATAGGCATGATCGGCCAGATGATCGAGGAACGCCTTCATGAACGGGAACATATCGGCGTTGTACGTGGGGCTGGCCAACACGAGCGTGCCGTAGCGGAACGCGTCTTCGACAGCTTCGGCCATGTCGTCGCGCGCGAGGTCGCTCAGAGCAACCTTCGGGCAACCAGCAGTCTCGAGCTCTTCGGCCAGCAACTTCGCTGCTTCGGCGGTGTGACCGTAAATCGAGCAGTATGCGATGGCGACACCAGGCGTTTCGACCTCATAAGCCGCCCATGTGCTGTAAAGACCCAGGTAGTAATCAAGCTCAGAGTCAAGCACAGGACCATGAAGCGGGCAGATGCGCTCGACGTCAAGCGCACCGAGCTTTTTCAGCACGCCTTGTACCTGCTTGCCGAACTTACCCACGATTCCGAAGTAGTAACGACGCGCCTCGCATGCCCAATTTTCTTCAACGTCGAGTGCGCCAAACTTGCCAAACGCATCAGCCGTGAATGCGGTCTTGCTTGCGGCATCGTAGGTCATCATGACCTCGGGCCAATGCACCATCGGCGCCGTGATAAACTTGAGCGCACGCCCGCCCAAATCGAGCTCGTCGCCCTCCTTCACGATTATGCGGCGATCTTCGTAAGCGGCACCGTAGAAGCGCTCCATCATGTCGAACGCCTTGGCCGTCGCCACAACCTGCGCCTCGGGGTACGCATCCATGAAACGCGTGATGTTGGCAGAATGATCGGGCTCCATATGCTGAACGACCAGATAATCAGGCGTTTTGCCATCAAGCACGTCGGTAATCTTGCCAAGCCACTCTTCGCCGAAACGCTCCTCGACGGAATCCATGACAGCAACCTTGTCGGCCACGATGACATAGGAATTGTAGGCCATGCCGTTCGGCACGATGTACTGTCCCTCGAACAGGTCGATATCGTGGTCGTTCACGCCCACGTAGAAGATGGAATCAGTGATGTTCATGCACACTCCTTTCGCCGTTCTTTTGAAAGCAATAATACCTGAAACGCATTGACGAACGTCGAGTTTCAGCAAGCGGCTGTATTTGCTCCGTAAGATAGAAAAAAGGGCCGCCCGAAGGCGGCCCCGGCAAAGCAATGTGCTCTACGGCACTATTCGCGCACGGCGTAGGTCACGTTCGCACGCGTTCCTTCGCGAGCGGGAATCTCGAACAGATGGTAATGCAGGTCGAGGCACCGCTGGACCGCCTGGCAGAACGTGCAGCTCTTCTGGTAAATGGGTTGCCAACCCATGCGCAGGTTCGGATAGGTGCCCTGCGGACGGTCGATGCCCGCGCCCGAACCGTTGGTGCGCACGATGATCCGATAATCGTCGTCTTCGAGGCCATTGCCCACCTTGCAGGCCATGGCGCACGTCCAGCATCCGACGCAACGCTGGAGGTCGACCAACATCTTCTTAGCCATAGTTACGCCTCCTTACGCGTCTTCGTACTTGCGGATATTGCAGACCGAATCCCAGTAGCAGTCGGTCGAACCAATCTCGGTTGCCATGAACTCGACCCACGAGTTGCCGATATGACCGCCAGCAACCCAGTCGTTCCACCACTTGTCCTCGACTGCAGATGTCGAATCGAGGTTCGGGCACTGGTGCACCATCTCGGCGTAGGTGCCCTCCTCGAAGTGGTGACGGCGCCAACCAAACCACACGTGAACGGTGCCTGCAGGCACGCACTCGTCGATCTCGAGGCGCGTGACCACATGGCCGCGGCTGTTGTAAACCTCGACCTTGTCGCCATACTTCAGACCAAGCTCGCGCGCGTCAATCGGGTTGATGCGCGTCGAAGGAGTGCCACCGGAAAGCTCGACGGTGACGGGATCGTCGGTAAAGCTCGACTGCATGAAGAAGCGCTGGCGACCAGTGAACAGCTGATAGGGATGCTCGGGATCTTTGCCCAGATAGTTCGGCTCAATCGGATGCGGAATGGCCAAGTCGAATTCTTTCAGACGCTCCGCGTAGATTTCGAAACGACCAGTCTCGTTCTCGAAGATTTCCGCTGGGTTCATCCACGGATTCCACGGGAACTCGGGAACGGCCGCGCGAATCATCTTCTCTTCCTTCAGGCGCGCGTACGTGACCTTGGGCTCGAGGTTGGCAATGAGCGGGTAATCGGTGTCAAGACGCACGTCAAGCCACTCGCCAATGCTCTTGTCGAAGTACTCGCCCAAGCCGACGCGCTTGGCGAGCTCGGACCAATACCAGACAGGTTCGCGCGGATCGCAACCCTCAGGCGGCTCGATGGCCGGTTCCTGCAGGACGAGGTGGTTGTAGCACGCACCCGTGATGAGGTCTTCGCGCTCGAACGGCATGCAGTCGGGCAAGACGTAGTCGGCGATCTCGCCGGTGTCGGTCATCCAGATATCGTAGTCGACGACGAGTTCCATCTGGTTGACGATGTCGAGCCAACGCTGGCGGTCGGGCTGCTGATGGACGGGGTTGCCGCCGGCCACGATGAGCGCCTTGTAGGGGCTGTTCGGAGCCTCAGCCTCAGCGAACCAGTAAGCCATGCGAACGGGGTTCGATTTCACGGAAGCGAGCGTCTTGCCGTCGGGGAACACGATGGCGGTGTCGTTGAAGTTCAGCGGGAAGCCCTGCAGCTGCAAGCCCTCGATGACGCCAGCGCCCGGACGCCCGAACTTACCGCATAGGATGCCGAGCAGGTGCTGCAAGCGGTACGTCTCGTTGGTGTTGTGATAACGCAGGCCGTAACCGCTGCAGATGAAGGCCTTGTCGGTCGTTGCCCAGTCGGTGGCGAGCTTCTCGATGATGTAGACCGGAAGACCTGTCTTCTCCGACACGACATCGAGCGGATATTCCGCCGCCTTGTCGACGAGCTTCTGGAATGCGGGCACCATGCCGATGCCCTCCCACTCGAAGTGACCGGTGAGAGCGAGGTTTTCGCTGGGCAGCTCGCCGCCCTTCGGCGCAACCGCCATGAAACTGGCAGCGTCGTTGTCGTAGACGATGAAGTTGCCATCGTCGTCGCGAACCAAGTCACCGTTGTCGTCGCGCACCATATAAGCGGCGATCGAACGCTTGGTAAGATATGCGGCATCGTGCAAATCGTTCTGGATGATGTAGTTGATCATGCCCATGGCCAAATCGCCGTCGGTGGAGGGCTTGATGCCGTAGAAATCATCCGCAAATCCGGCCGTACCGTCGAAGATCAAGCCGATGCAGACAATCTTTGCACCGCCTTCGCGGGCCTTCACCAAATGCTTTGCGAAACGCATCTGGTTCTCGATGGGGTTGCAGCCCCAAATGTAAACGAGATCGGTGTCGTCGAGAACACGCGGATCGATGAGCACGTGGCGCGCCGTAGAGCCGACGCTATAGAACTCGGTGTAGAACGGACCGTTGTCAAGGCCAATCGACTGCATGGGGCACGTCATGCCGAACGTGTTACCGAAACGCTCGGGCATGAGGGCCTCAAAGCTGTACGCAGGCGGAACGCCCGCGCGCAGGTTCCACATGACCAGCGATTCGGGACCGTACTTGTCGCGCAGCTCGACCATCTTGGCGCCAATCTCGTCAAGAGCCTGATTCCAGCTGATCTCTTCCCACTTGCCTTCGCCACGCTCGCCAACACGCTTGAGCGGCTTTTTCAGGCGCTTGGGATCGTAGGGCTGACGGCATGACAGACAGCCCTTCTGGCAGATGTGACCCTCGGCGGCCTCGGGACCGAAATAATCAACGGCCTCGGTGCGCACGATCTTGCCATCCTTCACGATGGTCTTGAGCGCGCAGTAGTCGTGGTCGCCCCATCCGGGACATGCCGTGTAGACGAAAGACTCGCCTTCCTTCAACATACGCTTTCCTCCTTCTTGTACTCGTCTTTGATCTGCATCGCACGAAATGCGACACCCCTGTCCGAAGGCGCACAAGCAAAGCACCCTGCACCCTCATCGCAAGGTTTGCCTGAATAAATTGTATGAAATCGAATAATTTGCAACCATTAATACTTGCCTGTATAGATACACAATGATTTGTTGCCTATCTCAACCATGGTTTTTAGCAGGAGCAACTCTACCAACCCATATAATTGAACAGAGGGAGCGCACGTCCGCGCGCATGCTGCGAGCGGACGGGGAAAGGGTCCCGCTGCTCTCATGCGTTTCAAGGGGGTATGTATGACGAACGCAGACGAACGCGTCACCCTGAACCTGTGCCAAGGCTTCGGGTGCCATGAGCATTGCGTAGTCGAAGTTTACTCGAAGAATGGGAGGATATCCCGTGTTCAAAAAGCACCCCTACCAGGCCCCAAACCGGGGTGCCGCGTATGCCCGAAAGGCGTTATGAACTCGAAGATTCCCTATGCCGAAAACCGTCCGCTCTATCCGATGAAGCGCGTCGGCGAGCGCGGCAGCGGCCAATGGGAACGCATCTCATGGGATCAGGCGATCACCGAGATTACCGACAAAATGAAAGAACTCATCGCCGAATATGGCGAGCATTCCATCTTGGTCGGTTCGTTCTGGTGCGGTCTTCCCGGCGCCGACCGTTCCACGAATTACGACTTGGCGCACCGCTTCGTGAACGCTACTAACACGACGCGCCTCGAGCTGCCATCGGTGGACATGTGCCTCGTCTACGCCAGCATCATCGAGCAAGGCGGTCCCGCGTCGAATAACAAGTACCTGCTCAACATAGCCGATTCGGAGATCATCATCTGGGGCTCGAACCCCATCGGCTTCACACGCCCGGGCGAGACGACCAACATGTTAATCGACGCCCGCGAACGCGGCGTGAAGCTCGTGCACATCTCGAACCTTTACGACGTAACTTCGGCGAAATGCGATGAGTGGGTGCCTGTGAAATCCGGCACCGATGCGGCGCTGGCACTGGGCATGGCGAACGTGCTGGTCGAAAACGATTTGGTTGACAAGAAATTCCTGCTCGGCCGCACTACGGCAGCTTACCTCGTGCGCGACGACAATGGTCAGTACCTGCGAGAAGCCGACATCGTCGAAGGCGGCGACCCGACCAAGTTCGTGCTTGTCGACGCCGACACTGACGAGATCTTCATCGTCGAGCGCGAAACCGGTAAAAAGGCGAGCGGCGCACTGGGCTCGGACTCCTCGGGCGACTCGGTCGGCGGCCTCATTGACGAGGGCACGACCGATTCGTATGGCGGACACATGCCCAAACTTGAAGCGACTGTGGAAGTGAACGGCATCGGAGCCAAGACCGTGTACACGAAGCTGCGCGAGCATCTGGCCAAATGGACGCCTGAAACACAGGAGGCGCTGACCGGCGTACCCGCCGCACAGTGCGAGAAACTTGCTCGCGACCTGTGGGACGCTACGCCTGCGATGATCTTCCTGTACGACGGATTCCGCTACGCCAACGGCACGCAATCTGCGCGCGCCGTGTTCCTCTTGACGTACCTGACAGGCAACTTCGGAAACGGCAAGGGCAACTTCCTGCCGGCACCGCTGGACTATTCGGCCCCCACCGCTTTGAACGTCATGCCGTTCTGGTTCCCACAAATGCCCGAACCCACAAAGTCCGACCAGCAAACCCTCACCGAAATCATGGCGAGCTTCGGCAACCCGGATGCTCCACAGCAGTTCAAAGCCTACATCAACCCGTTCAGCAACCCGCTGACCAACTGGCCGAACAAGGACCTGTGGCTCAACCGCATCCTGCCCAACCTGGAACTGTTCGTGGCTTTCGAGATCCGCATGAGCGATACGGCGAAATACGCCGACTACGTGCTGCCCGAAGCGACCATTTTCGAGCGCTACGAGTATCTGTCCGGCCCCAATGATTGCGTCATCCTGAACGAGCCCGCCATCGAACCGCTCGGCGAAACGAAGGATCCGGCGGAGATTTGGTATCTGCTGGCTGACAAGCTCGGGGCAGGCGAATACTTCTACCCCAGCATGAAGGAATGGGCGGAATTCAAGGCCAACCTCGCCTATCAGCAAGGATCATTAGTGGAAGATGGCGAGACGGGCGAGATCGTGCCGCTGTCTTGGGATTTGCTGCAAAAGCAGAAGTTCCTTCACTTCCCCATGCCCGAGGCTCCATACGACAACTACGACGGCACCACGTTCAACACAAAGTCGGGCAAGATCGAGTTCTACGCAGCCGGCATGGCTCCTTTGGGCGCTGCTTTCGCCGACTACCAGAAGACCTACATCCACGACGAGGAAACGCTCGCGAAATACCCGCTGCACTTCTATCCGGGCCGCCACAAGTACTTCATGCAAAGCCAGTTCACCAACATCCCTGACCTGCGCAAACTCGCGACTGCGACACAAACAGGCGTAGCCTTGAACCCCGTCACAGCCATTGAGCGCGGGCTCGAGGACGGCGACTTGGTGGAGGTGTTCAACGACCGCGGCGTCATAACCTGCAACTTGCACCTGCGCCAGGATATTCCTCCTGGAATGGCGCACATGTGGTACAGCTTCGATGAGGATGATTACAAGGACAAGAAGAACCCGCAGCTCATCGCCACGCCACTCGGCGCACCCGAGACGGTCGACCTCATCATCAAATACACCTCACTCGGTTTGCAGCAAGTCTACGATGCGGCAGGTGTTCCGCGCTCGGCGCGCTTCATCGTCGAGAAGGACACGCCCGAAGTGTTCTGGGATACCCTCTGCGACGTCAGGAAGGCGGAATAACCATGGCTAAGAACATTCTTGCAAACGTGAATCGCTGCGTGGGTTGCTGGACGTGCTCTCTTTCCTGCAAGCAGTCATATGGCCTTGGCGTCGACGACTACCGCGTGTTCATCCGCACCATTGGCGGCGGCCAGATCGACACGCCGGGCGGCAAGTGGCCCAACCTGTACATGAAGTGGATGCCCATCTATACAAAAAAGTGCATCGGCTGCGCAGGCAACGCTGCGACAGGCGGCGTGCCGTACTGTGTGTTCAACTGCCCTACTGACGCACTCGTATATGGCGATCCTGACGATCCCGAGAGCGCATACTCGAAGGCGCTTGCCAAGCTGAAGTCGGAAGAGTTCCGCGTTTATCAGCTCGATCCGTGGGAGGAGCCGCGCGACGGCGTCTTCTATGCGGAGAAGGGCATCTAGCACGCAACGTCTTTGACAAGGCGCATGAAAAAGGAAAGCCCGCATTGCTGCGGGCTTTCCTTTACTGGATGAGTCACTTTGACAGTCAAAGTGACTCATTCGCAAACTAGATATCCTTCTCTGCGTACCACACGCCTTCGCGGGTTTTCTCCCATACATGCAGCTGATAGATGCGGAAGTCCTTCTGACGCAGCTCTTCCATCTTCTTCGAGATGGCGCTGTCGGGGTCGTCCAAATCACCGTAGATCAGCGCCTCAGTCGTGCAGTTGTACGCGCAGAACGGCTGATTGTCGGTGCGCGCATTGCCAGAGCACGCCAAGCAGTCGAGGTGATAGACCGGCATCCACTTCATGTACAGGTTGGGCCATTTGCCGCCCGGGGTGTCGATCTGGCCGCCGCCGATGGTGCGCACGTACATGCTGTAGTCGTCGACGCCAAGCCCAT
>CACZIP010000118.1 GCA_902781245.1 uncultured Coriobacteriaceae bacterium
CTCGGTGTCGACCGATTTGACGCGCGAAGGCCTCGAATTCACGATGGAGGCCAATCCCGACAGCCTCGACGAGCGCATGGTGCGGGATATCTGGGCTTTGGGGGTTAATCGTCTATCGATCGGTGTCCAAAGCTTCGATGATGAAGTGCTTCGGATACTGGGTCGCGCTCACGATGCCGATCGCGCACGTGAAGCGATACGCATCGCACAGGATCGATTTGAGAACGTGAGCATTGATTTGATGTGTGGCATTCCGGGTCAGTCGGCTGAGTCGTTCAAATCATCGGTCGAAGAGGCTGTGCAACTTGGCGTGAAACACGTGAGCGTCTACCCGTTGACGATCGAACCATTTACCTACTTCGACAAACTCGTCATGGCTGGCGAAATGGAAGAGCCCGACGATGATGTCGAGGCCATGCATATGGAACTTGCTGAGCGCATCCTCACGGATGCGGGTTTCACAAGGTACGAAGTTGCTAATTATGCAAAACCCGGATTTGAGTCCAAACATAATTCCTCATATTGGACCGGCGTATCCTACATCGGCATCGGCGAGCAGGCAACGACGATGACGCAAAATGCTGAACACCGCATGAGAGTTGTTAATGGTCAGGTCGTAGACGATCTTGACCGTCGCCAAATGGAAGCTGAAGACTTGATGCTCGGTATGCGCATGGCACGGGGGGTAAGCGACGAACGCGTGGCGAGCGCGCTCGAGTGGATACCGAATGCCCTCGATGAATTGGAATCGCTCGAGGCCGATGGCTATGTCGAGCACGTCAATGGCCGTTGGCGACCAACGCGTCTCGGTTGGCTCTGCGGGAATGATCTATACAGCCGCTTGCTTGATCTCGCTCCATAAATAGCAAACTTTGCAGCTCGCTCTTGCGCGTCATAAGATCGTCGAGAGTAGGTACGACCGAATGAGCGAAGCCGCTTGTGAGGCACAAATATCAATTTATAAAAATTAGCCGAATTGCTGTAGGCGAGCTCATTCGGTCGTACCTAACGAAAACGGCCCGGCAAATCTGTCATCTATCTGACACTTGAGTAACGTGACTTAGCAGTCTCCATGTGAGGCTGCTAAAATGACAGCGTTTATTAGTTAAAGGCTTCATGAGGAGGGTTTTCGAAAGTGCTATCGGATCGACGTCAGCGCGTTCTTGCAGCACTCATCGAAGAGTACGTTGCACGGGCGATCCCTGTCGGGTCGCGTACGCTCACCGAACGCTACGAGCTCGGTGTTAGCCCAGCGACGATTCGCAACGAACTCTCCGTTCTCGAAGATGAGGGTTACATTTCCCAACCCCATACGTCTGCTGGTCGTATTCCTACTGATTACGGATACCGGACGTTTGTCGACCGGCTTGTCGATTCGGGTGCGATTTCGGATGATCCCGAGACCCTCGAGAAACTCAACAATTTGCGCGCTGCCGCATCAGAACTAGACGACATGATCGAGCGCACATCTGCCGCGCTTGCTCGGTTCACCGATTGTCTCACCATCGTGGCACCCCAGGATCTGCCTCATCCCCGCAGAATGGGCATGAGCTCTCTCATGAGGCAGCCGGAGTTCGCCTACACGCAGTCGTTGTTGCCCATCATGCAAGTGCTCGAAGACGAATCGGTCCTCCTCGAGATTCTTGATTCAACTGCGCAAGATGCCGACTCGCCCCGTGTGAGGATTGGCCGCGAAAACGAAGCTGAACAGTTCTCAGGTGTGTCGGTTGTTGCGAGCCGCTACGGCTCGGGTTCGGATGAGGGCATCATCGCCGTCATCGGCCCGACGCGCATGGACTACACTAAAGTGCTCCAAGCTGTTAAGATAGCCTGCCGCAGCCTATCGCAAGAATAACGGCTTACAGCTGAATGGAAAGAAAGCAAGGAAATGGCTAAAGATCTCTACGAAGTACTCGGTGTTCCGCGTGATGCCACGGAAGACGACATCAAGAAGGCATTTCGCAAACAGGCGAGAAAGCTTCACCCCGATGTGAACAAATCGCCGAACGCCGAAGAAGAGTTCAAGGAGCTCAACGAGGCCTACGATGTGCTTTCCGACCCGCAGAAGCGCAGCGCTTACGATCGCTTCGGCACTATTCCGGGAGCAGCCGGTGGCGGCAACCCGTATGGTGGCGGCTACGTCGATTTCGATGACATCTTCGGCGGCGGCTTTGGCGGCATGGGCGATATTTTCAGCTCGTTCTTCAGCGGAATGGGCGGTTCTGCGCAGGTTCGCCGCGAAGGTCGCGACATGGGCGTGGGCCTTCGCCTGACGCTTGAAGAAGTGGCCACTGGCGTCAAGAAGGAGATTGTTTACGACCGGCTCGCACCCTGCCAAGATTGCGATGGCACTGGCCTTGGCGAAGGCGGCAAGGAAGTTTCATGCCCCGAATGCGGCGGCAGTGGTCGTGTCGTGTCGGTGCAGCGGACGTTCCTCGGCGACATGCGCACGACATCCACGTGCGGCTCCTGCGGAGGCACTGGGCGTTCGATTGACAATCCGTGTCCCGAATGCGAGGGCCAAGGTCGCGTCCCCGATCGTCAGCGCGTGACGGTCGAAGTGCCGGCTGGCATACGCGATTCACAGCAATTGCGTGTCACGGGTTTTGGCGAGGCGGGATTGCGCGGCGCTGCTGCAGGCAACCTCATCGTCACCTGCCGCATTCAACCCCACGACTTCTTCGAACGCGAAGGCGACAACCTGCATGCGCGTGCGAACATTTCCATGGTTCAAGCAGCTCTCGGTGCCGAAATCGAAGTCGATGGCATCATGCCCGATGAGAAAGTTGGCGTTCGCATTCCTGAAGGATGCCAGAACGATCAGGTCATTCGTGTGCGCGGCAAAGGCATGCCTAAATTCCGCAGCGACTTGCGTGGTGATTTGTTCGTGCACGCAAGCGTCGTTATTCCGAAGAAACTCACGAAATCGCAGCGTGAATTGCTCGAGAAGCTTGCGAGCGACATGGGCGAGGATTTTGCGAACGCGCGCTCGCCGCTCGAGAAGCTGCGTGACGCATTCAACTAGCGGCACATGCTCGATATTCCTATCACGACATTTCACGTCGTCAACCTCGGTTGCAAGGTCAACCGTGTCGAATCTGATGCTGTGTCAGCGGCACTCGTCTCGAGCGGCGCTCGACAATCTGCAGAAGAAACTGCGGACCTCATTGTCGTCAACACGTGCACGGTGACGGGGGAGGCTGAGAAAAAAGCCCGCAAAGCCGTGCGGCATGCCATCTCGTGCAACCCGCATGCGCGGGTTATTGTGACAGGATGCGCTGTTGCCATCGATGAGGCAACGTATGCTGCACTCGGCGAGAACGTTGAGATAGTCCAGCGCGGTGAGTTGCTTGCAAGTATGACCGAAATCGCCAAAGGAACGTCCATCCGCATGGGCGATGGTTTCAGGACGCGTGTCAACGTGAAGATTCAAGATGGCTGCGACCATGCTTGTACGTACTGCATCGTGCATGTTGCGCGTGGCCGAGCCCGCAGCGTCCCGTTCGAAGAGGTCATGAGGGAAGCGCGCAATTACCTTGAGCTTGGAGCCAAGGAAATAGTGTTGGCGGGAATCGACCTCGCGTCATATAAAGATGGGGACATACGACTTGCTCAGCTCGTCGAATCACTGCTCGAGGCTGCAGACAAGGCCAACAAACCTGGTGAGCTTCCAGCTCGGGTTCGAGCATCGAGCATTGAGCCGCATACACTCGATGAATCGCTCATTGATTTGCTCGCAGCAGCAAACGGTAGGCTGTGCAGGCACTTGCATCTTCCTCTTCAGTCCGGCAGCACCAAGGTGCTTCGAGAAATGGCGCGTCCTTACAAAGCTGATGGGTATAGAGAGCTTGTCGAACATCTCCACGAATGCGTTCCCTCGATTGCGTTGTCGACCGACATCATCGCTGGTTTTCCCGGTGAGACCGACGACGAGTTCGAGGAGACGCTCGAGCTTGCGCGGATCTGTGCGTTTTCAAAGATACATGCGTTTCCATACTCGAAGCGCGCGGGCACGCCTGCTGCGGCGCGTTTAGATCAGGTTTCACCCGAAGTGAAGACACAACGTGCAGCGCGATTGCGCGCTCTCGGAGACGAATTGCGGAAGGAGGATTTCGCGCGACGTTGCGGCACCGAAGAGCTTGTCATCGTCGAGGACGATTGTGCTTTGACCGAAAGCTATCATGAAATAGCGATACCTACTGGTGCAGCGACAGGGGAGCTTGTTCCCGCCGTGCTAGAATTCCCGTTATGAGTGAAAACGTGAAAGCAAAGATTCAATCTCCGTCGAGCGTTGACATGGCGCTCGTTACCGGGCCTGCCGATGGGCTGCTCCGCATCGTCGAAGAAGGTTTCGATGCGCGGATAACGGTTCGTGGCAACGAAATCGAGTTTGAAGGCGACGATATCGAGGTCAGGAATCTCACCGTTTTGTTCACTGACATGTTCAAGCAAGTCGAGTCGGGCCAATGTCCTGACGAGCATTCGGTCAGACGGCTCATCAATCTCATGAAGTCAGCCGAGATGTCGCCTCAAACGCTGCGCGAGGACATCATCCACACGTACCGCGGAAAGGCAATCCGTCCTAAGACTGCCGGGCAGAAGCACTTCGTGGATGCTATCCGCAACCACACCATCACGTTCGGCTTGGGTCCTGCGGGAACTGGCAAGACTTACTTGACTTGCGCAATGGCCGTTGCTGCACTCGAACGCAAAGAGATCGGACGCATCGTGCTGACACGGCCAATCGTCGAAGCAGGGGAGAGCCTCGGCTTTCTTCCGGGCACGATGATGGAGAAGGTCGACCCGTATATCCGTCCTCTGTACGATGCGATCTTCGCGATGATGGACGCACAGAGGGCTTCGCGTTATCTCGACGATGGAACCATCGAGATTACGCCGCTTGCATTCATGAGGGGCAGGACGTTCGATGACAGCTTCGTCATTCTGGATGAGGCCCAGAACACGACTCCAGAGCAGATGAAGATGTTCCTGACAAGGCTTGGTTTCGGCTCGAAGATGGTTGTAACGGGAGACGAATCGCAATCCGATGCACCGAAGGGCGCAACGGGCTTGAAGAGCGTGCGCGAAACGCTCGGGCATATCGACGATATCGCCTTTGTTGAGCTAACGGGCAAGGACGTCGTCCGGCATTCGCTCGTGCAGAGAATTGTTGCGGCGTACGAGGGGAAGTAGAGCCGATGGAGATAACGGTCAATTACGAATACCGCGAAGACGAGATGTCCAAGCTGATCGATGTTGAGCGTCTTGCTGCATTCGTCATGACGGCAGAGGGCAATCCGGACAATGCTGAGGTGTCGGTGAATTTCGTGACCGACGAGGCGATACATGAGCTCAACCGAGATTACCGCGATGTAGACCGTCCCACCGATGTGCTGTCATTCGAGTGCGATGGGTACGAGGACGATGAACCTTTCGTCGAAGGTATGGCATACGAGCTGGGTGATATCGTGCTTGCGCCAGATGTAGCCGAGCGCCAAGCGCCTGAGTATGGCATGACGTTTGCTGATGAAGTCAGTTTGCTCATCGTGCACGGGCTTCTCCATCTGTGCGGATACGACCATATGGAAGAAGATGAAGCGCTCGAGATGGAAGCGCGTGAGCGCGAACTGCTCACCGAATTCTATGGGCGCGAATTCAAGCGAAGCGGAGTTGAGGTTTCGTGACGCGTGCGAGATTTGTACGTTCGTTTGGATATGCCATCGAGGGCATCGTCCAGGCATTTCGCGAAGGTCGCAACTTCAAGGTGCAGTCGTGCTTTGCCGTTGCCGCCATCGTGCTTGGAATAGTCTTCCCAATCGAACCGTATGAATGGGCGATCATCTTCGTTTGCATCGGCGTTGTTCTTGGAGGGGAGTGCGTGAACACCTCCATCGAGGCAATCGTCGATCTCGTTTCGCCTGAGTACAATGAGCTTGCCAAACGGGCAAAGGATTGTGCTGCTGGAGCAGTGCTTTTGTGCTCGATAGCGTCTCTGTTCGTTGCAGCTTTCTTGTTCCTGCCCCGGATGCTAGTCGCATTCGGTCTGCTCTAGATAGGAGAGATTCATGTCGTTCGAGGGAATGTTCGATGGTTACAAATCTGGTTTTGTGACATTGATCGGCCGTCCCAATGCCGGCAAGTCGACGTTGTTGAACGCAGTCATCGGAAAAAAGATTGCTATCACGTCGGATACAGCGCAGACAACCCGTCATCGCTTCAGGGCAGTGAAGACGACTGATGAGTACCAGTTGGTTATTGTCGACACGCCCGGTTTGCATAAGCCGCACGATGCGCTTGGAGAAGAGCTGAACACGTCTGCACTCAAAGCGCTCGAGGATGTTGACGTCGTTGCAATGCTCATCGACTCATCGAAGCCTGTTGGAACGGGTGACGAATGGGTGGCCAACCAGCTTAAGCGCATTAAAACGCGAAAATTGCTCGTGCTCTCGAAGACGGATTTGACAGACGATGCGACCGTCGACGCCCAACTCGAAGCAGCTGCTTCGCTCGCAGACTGGGACGGTATTGTACGTTGTTCGGCAGTGAGT
>CACZIP010000119.1 GCA_902781245.1 uncultured Coriobacteriaceae bacterium
TACCTCGACATCAACGCAAAGTCACTTCCGAGCATCCTGCAGAATCCGAACGTTTCTTTCGAGCCAATCATGAAGACGACGTTCGGATTCGTCTGCCGCGAGGACTCCCCGCTCGCACGCGAGACGGCTCTCCACCGAGTCGACGTCGCCAAGATGCCCATCGTCCTAAACTCCCACCGCGAGATGACGCAATTAGCTGAATGGCTGTTCCGCGACCATCCGCTCGACAACGTCCGCATGAGCGTGACAAGCCCACGCATGCTCCTCGAGTTTTTGCACGCATCGGACTACGAAGCGATTGCAGCGTTTGACTCATTCGGATTCTTCGTCTCACAACTCGACGCCAACATGCCAACCGACGGCCTCAAGTTCGTGCCGCTCTCTACGCCGGAAGCCGTCTCCCAGGTGGGCTTTTTGTATCCGCGACACAGGAAACTGTCGTTGCACGCACAACATTGCGTTGACCTGTTGAAGCGGTTTTTGGCTGAGAACTGTGGAGAGTACTTCGAATGAACAGGGGGCAAACTCGGCGTTCATGCACCAAAAAGGGGCTGCATATGCAGCCCCTTCGATAGCTCGTCAAACCACTAGATGATCTCGCGATCCGGGCTTGCATAGATGACGCCATCCTTGCCGTGCTCCCATTCGGGCAGCTGGTAGATGCGGGCTCCGCGCTGTCGCGCCGCCTCGATCTTTTCGGCTGCGTCGGCACCATAGTACAGCGCCTTGTTCGGGCAGTTCTTCACACAATACGGCAGCTCGCCGGCCTCGGTGCGAGGCTTGCACTTGATGCAGTGGTGCGTGTAGTACGGCATCCACGACATGCGCAGGTCAGGCCATGTGCCTGACGGGCGGTCGATGCCCTCGCCGCTGCCCAATGTGCGCACGTTTACGAAATAACGTCCATCGGGCAAGCCGTTGCCGGTCATGCACGACAGCGAACAGGTCCAACAACCGGTGCAACGCAGCAAGTCTACGAAGATCACGTCGTCCGGGATTTCGGTCTTGGCAGGCGAATGCGCCCAGATGTTGTTCTCAGGGTCTCTCTTGGCCATGGGGCCCTTCATTGCTTTCTCAGTCATGATCGCTTCCCCCTCTTAAGCCTCGAGCTTGCGGATATCGCACGCGCAGTCCCAAATGGTATCCCACGCACCAGCCATCGCCGAGTACGTGCCACCGCCCAGGATGTAGCCGACCGCGCCGTCTTCCTGCGTGCACTGGTACCAGTACTGGGCCGCCTCATCGAGCGTGTCGTTGTCGCCGAGCGGAACGAGCAGCTCGGAGTACATACCGCTCTCCTCGCCCTCATGCTTTTCGAACTGGCGTTTGCGCCAGCCGAACCACACTTGGATGGTTCCCGGCGGTATCGCCTGATCCAAGCGCATCTCGATAATCACGTGGCCGCGCTCGTTGTAGACCTCGCACTTGTCGCCGTCGACAATGCCTTCAGCACGCGCGTCAACTGGGTTGATGCGGCCGGTGGGCTTGCCGCCCGACAGTTCGGTCATGACCGGGTCATCGGTGAAAATCGACTGCATGAAGAAGCGCTGACGGCCGCTGAAGAACTGGTACTTGTGCTTGGCGGTGCCGTTTGCAAGTCGTGTGGTCGTGGGAACCTCGTAGGGCTCGTGGTAGGTCGCCATGGGCAACCCAACGTTGTTCAATCGCTCGGAGTAGAACTCCATGTGGCCGGTCTGCGTGGGGAACTTCATTCCGAAGAACGGGTCCCACGGGATAGGCGGCACAGCCGCGCGGATGATCTTCTCCTCAGCCAGACGCTCGTATGTCAGCGGCGGGTCGATGTTGGCCAGGAACGGCTGCGGCGAGTTCAGGCGCATGCGGATCCAGTCTGCAGCCATCATGGGCGCGCCGTCTTCCTTCTTGAAGTACTCGCCCAGCCCGATGCGCTCTGCAATGCCACCGTAGATGAACGACGGGTCCTTGCATTCGCCGCGCGGCTCGACGGCAGGCTGCTGCAGCACGACATGGTTGTATTGTGCAGCGGCGATGAGCTCTTCGCGCTCGAAGGGCATCGCGGCGGGCAGCACGTAGTCGGAGTATTCGCCCGTATCGGTCATCCACACATCGACGTCGATGATGAGCTCCATGTTGGGGAACGTGTCCTCTATCCAGCGGCTGCGGTTCGGGCAGTTGTGCACGGGATTGCCCGCAACCTTGATGAAGGCCTTGTACTTGCCCTCCTTGGCATCCTCGAAGAAGTCGCCGTTTTTCACGAACACGGTCTTGTCGGCTTCCTTGCCATTCGGATAGATGATGGAAGGATTGTTGAAACCGAGCGGCCAACCGCACGGTTGAATCTCACTCGTCACACCACCCGCCGGATGGCCGAGATTGCCCGTGAGCATGCCGAGTAGGTAGAAAGCACGGTATGCGTCGCCCTGATTCTGATAGCGAATACCCAAAGCGCCCACGATGAATGCCGGACGATGCGCCGAATACTCTTCAGCGAGTTTGACAGCGTCGGCTGCGGGAACGCCCGTGATGGCCTCCTGGTACTCAGGCGTGTACGTGGCCAGATGCTCGCGCAGCATCTGGAACGCTGGCTTGTAGGTGCGTCCGTCGAGCTCGTAGGTTCCGTCGAATGCGGGCGTACCTTCGTATTCCTCGGCACCCTTTTCAGTCGGCTTCATTTCGCCGGCTTCCTCGTCCCAGTAGTAGAACCAGCCCTCATTCTCGGCGAACTTGCCGGTTTCTACATCGACGAGCAGCGGAGCGACCGTGTACTTCGTCATGAATGCGCGATCGTATTCCTCGCGCTCGACGATCTGACGCGCCATGCAGAGCGCCAGCGCCGTATCGGAACCCGGTTTGACCGGAATGAACCAGTCGGCATAGCCAGCCGACGCATCGAACAGCAGACCCACGTCGACGATCTTGGCGCCACGCGATTTGGCCTCGACGATGTGCTTGGCCACGCGCTGCTGGTTTTCGACGGGGTTGCCGCCCCAGATGATCAGGTAGGTCGTCGCGTCGAATTTGACGGGGTCGATCATCATGTACTTGTAGAAATCACCCAGGTCGAAGTACGACGCATAGTACGGTCCGTTGTCCAAACCGTAGGCGTTGAGTGGGTCGGTGCCTCCCCACAAACCGCACAGGCGGTTGCCAAGCAAGGTGTCGAGGCCCTGCGATGGCGGAAGCGACGTGGTGATGTTCCAGAACGTGACCGTTTCCGGACCGTACTTTTCGCGCAACTCGAACAGCTTGGCGCCGATTTCCTCGAACGCCTGATCCCAGCTTATGCGCTCCCACTTGCCCTCGCCGCGCTCGCCAGCGCGCTTGAGCGGATAGAGCAGACGGTCCTCGGCGTACACTTGACGCCACGAGGCAATGCCCTTTTGACAACAATGCCCCTCTCCCGCCTCTGCTCCCGTGTAGTCCACGGCTTCGGTGCGCACGATCTTGCCGTCCTTCACGACGGTTTTGATGGCACAGAACTCGTGGTCACCCCATCCGGGACAAGCCGTGCATACCCATTTCTCCTCAGACATGGAATCCCCCTTCTCGCGCTGAGAACACGCACGCAAACTGAACGCGCGTTGCGTTGTGTCAATTGTAGGACATATGGATGAACGGGGGACGGAGGAGTGTTCACCGTTCATCTACGTTCGTTTTCTGCGATCAATTCAAGAATGTTTGATAAAAGCAACGGTCTTGACGCTTTTATCCAACAAGACATGAACGGCATCCTTCTAGTATTCGAAGCGTGTCTGCTAGCGAAGGAAATACACTCATTCGATCCGCGATCGGGGCTCGCGTGTGCGCACTGCGCACACAAAGCGGCCAGAGCCAAGATGAGCTTGCCCAGATGGTTGACATCAACCGATCGCATCTGAGTAGAGTTGAAAAAGGGAAAGTCAACGTTTCGCTTGACTACCTTATAAAGATTGCCAATGGCTACGACGTTCCCCTCACGTTCTTCTTTGCCGGCATGGAAAATGACCCGCCTCGCAAATTGACGAAGCAGGCCATCGAGTATGCCTCAGTGAAAATGACACCCCATCAAAGCAAAGACGAGCTCTAGCTGGGAATTGACCAACTCCACTTAGTCGACAGGCCCGAAACTGGTTATTGGCCAGACTTTGAAGAGCACCTTGCCGATTACCTGATCGGTCACGACAAAATCCTCAGCATTTGCAAGCCCACTGATGGTGACATCTTCGGCGTCTCCGAAAACGTAGTAGCTGTCAGGTGGCACTTGACGAGTAATCTTGACCTTGTTGCTCGACTGAGAGGCGCCAGTGGATGACGAGTTGCCAAGAGATGCTTCGGTTACGAACAACGTACCGTCGTTCATGATGTTGACCCAACTGCCCGGTTCCGCGGCAACGCGACCGAACGCAACGCCATCGCCATCGCGATATGCAAACACATCGCCCCTCGACAAGCTCGCATCCTTGCTCGACACAACGAGTTGACCGTTGCGGAGCGTCGGCGCCATCGTATCCGAATTGACTTGGTTGACCGAGCAGAACACTGCAACGGCAACTGCGGCAGCGGCTATAAGCGCAACCAAGACGCCGAGCACGATGCCCAAGCGCTTTAACGCGCGGCTGCGTTTCGAGCGTTTCAGCTCGTTGCGCAAGTCAACCGTCGTAAAGCCCTCTTCGACATGGCGACGAGCTTCGTCCGCTGCACCAGCGATTTGCTCGCGCATACCTGCAGGAGCCGCTGCCAAGGATCCCGTCCAATTTGGGGGTGTCTGAAGCTCGATTGTGGGCGTCGCTTGCGAATCAGCCATTACTAAAGCCTCTCGCGATTTGAGCTGCGCACGTGACGCGCGCGCGTCGCAATCTCGGCTGTCGTCGAAGGAGACTTGGTTGTTTCAGCCTGACGCGCGGAAACCTGTTGCTGCGCAGACGGCCCAGAAGGGCTCTCTTTTGCAACCTCATCGCGAGGCGCTTGATCTTTTTGCTCTTCAGCGCCTTGTTGCTCGGGCAGCGTTGACGCCGCCTTTTGCTGGGCAGCCCCCAGTATCGCTTCGGCCTGGCGATTCGCCCGCGAAACAATGGTGTGCGATTTGCGATTGGCATCGGCGATTATCGCATCCGCGCGCGCCTGGGCGTCATCGATAATTGCTTTGGACTGGGCGTTCGCACGTGCAAGAATGCGATCGGACATCGCCTTTGCTTCTTGGACCGCATCGGCTTTGAGCTTGTCGAGGTACTGCTGATCTGCTGCAACGGGCTGCTGCACCACGGGAATCTGCTGCTCGAGTTGTTGAGGCTGTTGGGCTTGCGACGACACCCGCTGTACGGACTGCGCCTGAGATGCAGGTTGAGCCCGTTGGGCGGGTTGGATTTGCGGCGATGGCAGCGATTGGGCATCCACACGAGCCTTGGGCTTCCCGGCGGCTGCTCCGGCAGAGGCCGTACGTGCCGCAACTTGATCGCGCATGCGCTTGATTTCCCGCAAATACTCGTCCGCTGCATTTTGAGCCGACTCGAAATAGCCGTTCGCTTGCAAAGCCGCCTCAGCAATTGAGCCGACTTTCATAGAGGTTGCTGCGGGCGGCCGTTCAGCCGCACGCTTCCGCAACTCGGTGTTCTCTGCGAAGAGCGCATCGCGATCCTCGGACAGTTGCACCATGAGCTGTAGCAATTGAACTCTGTTGAGCTTCTTGAGGTTATTATCCATAAGGCTGCATTTCTTCTTCGTGGTATGGATAAACAAATTAGTCCACGTTGATTATCAGGCAAAGCGTAGCTAAAAACAAGTGAAAAGTGTGTCGTTTCCTGCGTCTTTTCGGTTATGGCAGGGCTTCGGTCGAATGTGTTCCGTTAGCGGGAAAACGCATCGGCAAACTGCTCGAACGAGTCGAATTCGTACGTCGGATTCTCCGCGCGCATCTCGTCGAGCGAGAACACGCCCCATGACACAGCCGCCGTCTTGCACCCAGCGGCATTGCCCGCATGAATATCGTATGGGCTGTCACCCACATAAAGGCATTCGGCAGGATTGAGACCGAGTGCCTCGCAACCTCGTATGACTGGTTCTGGCTCGGGCTTGTAATGTTCGCAATCGTCAGCACCGATACAGCAGTCGAGATAGGGGGCCAAACCAGTAATCTCGAGTCCACGCCAAGCAAGCACATGCATCTTCGATGTGACGACGCCCATGCGCACTCCTGCCCCGTTCAAGCGGGCAAGCGCCTCTTGAGCGCCTGGAAACGCAGCGACAACATCATCGTGAATCGAGTGGTTATGTTCGCGGTATACCCGCAAGAGCTCGACCTGTAGCGCCTCGTCATCCGTGAAATCGCACATCTGCACGGCAAGTGGCTGCCCCACTTTGTGCAAGAGCACTTCTTCGGGAAGCTCAACGCCGAGCACGGTGCGCGTGCAATGACGCATGCTCGATAGAATCAAATCGTGTGTGTCGACGAGCGTGCCGTCGTTGTCGAATAGTATGCCTTTGAACGTAGTCATACGGTGATTATAGCCGTGCTGCGTGCCAAAGGGGACAGGCCAAATGTCTCGTATGATTTTGGTCGGCGTTTATTCAATGCCGACCAA
>CACZIP010000120.1 GCA_902781245.1 uncultured Coriobacteriaceae bacterium
AGGCTGTCCAGGACGGAGTTTTCGACGGTTTCGAGGGAAGAGCCGACACAGGGGCACGACGTGTAGGCACAGATCAGGCCGTCCGGACGGTCGCCGCCATATGGCCGCCGGACCATGGCGCGGCCGCACTGATCGCAGATCACGAGGCCACTGAGCGGGTTTTTCATTGCCATCTGCTTCGGCCCGGGGCGCGACGGATTTGTGCGCAGCAGCTCCGCGGCGCGCGCGAAGACCTCCGCGTCCACGAGGGCCTCATGCAGACCGGGGTAGGTCGTGCCGCCGGTCCTGGGGCGGGAGACGGTGAGAACGCCGTCCTGCATGGATTTCTGCTCCGGCCGGTTTTTGGTGCGGATCATACCTGCATACACCGGGTGCGAGAGGATCGAGCGCACCGTCCGCGCCTACGATCTCTGACCCTGTCTGCGAAACGGGGGGCGCCCTTTTCCCGCGTCTGCCGCCGCCCGCATCAGATGCGTTTGATCCGGACTGATCTGGACGGGAAGCTGCCCCTTTTCCAGTTTTCGCAATGTGGTGCTTGCGAGGTTTTGGCTGTGAGTGCGTCCATCTCCTACCAAACGGCTATGATGTTGCGGAATATGGACATTACGGGGGAAGACCCGGATGACATGATGGGAGAGTGAGATGTCCGGACACTCAAAGTGGGCCACTACAAAGCACAAGAAGGCGGCGGCTGACGCCAAGCGTTCGTCGCTGTTCTCGAAGCTGTCGCGCAACATCACCGTCGCTGCGAAGGAAGGCGGCGACCCGAACCCCGACAACAATGCATCGCTTGCAGCTGCCATCGAGAAGGCCAAGGGCTATTCGCTTCCTAAGGACAAGATCAAGACGGCTATCGACAAAGCGTTCGCTTCGGGCAAGGATGCCGCGAACTACGAGACTGTCACCTACGAGGGCTACGGCCCGGCAGGCATCGGCGTTTTCTGCGAAGCTCTGACCGACAACCGTAACCGCACTGCAGCGGATGTGCGCGCAGCGTTCAGCCATCATGGCGGCAACCTGGCCACGTCTGGTGCCGTCGCGTTCCAGTTCGACCGCAAGGGCCAGATCATCATCCCGAAGATCATCGAGGGCGATGGCAAGAAGATCGCGGACCGTCCGAACGGCGCTGCTGGCGATCCCGACGAGTTCGAGATGCTCATCATCGAGGCCGGCGCCGACGATTTCGAGGATGCCGAGGACGAGTGGGTCGTCTACACCGAGGCCACCGATCTGATGGCTGTCAAGAAGGCCATCGAGGCAGAGGGCGTCGAGACCAAGGGTGCTGAGCTCACGATGATCGCCAACCAGCCTTCGACCGTGACCGCGGTCGACGCCAAGAAGGTCATGCGTCTCATCGATCGTCTCGAAGAGCTCGAGGACCTGCAGAACGTCTATCACACGATGGACATCACTGACGAAATCGCAGCTGCGTTGGAGGAAGAGTAACGAGAGCTCGATTCGCGTATGCGGAAGGCGCGTCTTCGGGCGCGCCTTTTTTCTAGGAAGGGTGTTGGCATGAAAATGAACGATTATCTCGCTCGAGTGCTCGATGGCAAAGAGTTCTTGCTGTTCGACGGCGCGATGGGCACGATGCTGCAAAGCGGCGGGCTGAAGCCGGGTGAATTGCCTGACCTGTTGTGCTTGACCAATCCCGAGCTGGTCACGTCCGTGCATGCTGCTTACGTTGAAGCGGGAAGCCAGGTTGTGACGACCAACACGTTCGGCGCGAACCGCTTGAAGCTCGAAGGCAAAGCAGATGTTGCAGATGTGTTCGCTGCTGCTGTCGAGTGTGCTCGCGCTGCTGGCGCCCGTTATGTCGCGGCTGATATGGGCCCGACAGGTGAGCTGATGGATCCGTACGGCGACCTCGAATACGAGGAAGCATACGAGATTTACGCCGAGCAGGCACGTGCAGCCGAGGCCGCTGGAGCTGACATCATCATCGTTGAGACCATGGCCGATGTCACCGAGGCTGAGGCCGCAGTCCGCGCAGCAGTGGACAACACCCAGCTTCCCGTGTTCGCGACGATGACATTCGGCGAGCACGGAAGGACTCTCATGGGCACGGCGCCTGCCGAAGCTGCCGAAGAGCTCGAAAGCTATGGCGCGAGCGCTATCGGAGCAAACTGCTCTCAGGGCCCCATCGAGATCGCCCCCATTATCGACGAGATGCTGAAAGCGACTGACAAGCCGGTCATCGTGCAGGCAAACGCGGGGATGCCGACGCTGATCGACGGTGTGACGGGATATTTGATCGATGTTGACGAGTACGTGGAAGCCGTGCAGAAGATCATCAACGCAGGCGCCTCGATAGTCGGTGGATGCTGCGGCACCAACCCCGATTTCATTCGCGGACTCGCTCAGCTTGTTGCCGAGAAGACCCCTGCGCGATAAGCGCGAAGCGGAGGCGAGATGGCGCGGGGCAAGTCGAGAGCAGGAGGGTGTCTTGTCGCCCTGTTGTTGCTCGTCGTCCTCGTGGTTGCCGTTGGGTATGCCACTGGCGTAATTGCCCATTTCCAGTATGTGCTTTCGGGTGCGCAAAATCGTGGTGTCGAAGCAATCGAGCAAGATTTCGAGGCGCGTGTTGCATCTGAATTCGAGAATCGTTACTACGCCTACTCTCAACTTGATAGCGAAGGGCAACGTTGTTATCGCATCATGTACGATGCGTTCTGCTCGCGTGAGCCACGCGCGTATCCCGAGAACGGTGCCGAGCGGTTGTCTGAAATCCGCGCGTGCATCATCGCAGATCATCCCGAACTGTTCTATGTGGAAGGCGTTCGTTTAAGCACGACGTACAACCAGGTGACCGAACTTGTGAGCGATGCGTCGATCGAAGGATCGTTCTTCCTCGATGAAGCTGAGACAACTGCGGCGCAGTCGCAGATCGATGCCGTGGTCGCGGAGTTTCTGGCAACAATTCCCGAGGGCGCGGACGACTACGCGAAAGCCAAGCTTGCGTACGACTACATCGTTGAACGCGCTTCATACGACCATGTTGCTGCCGCTTCGCTCAACTGGTACGATGGGGAAGGCCGCGCTCCAGGGCAGACGATTGATGACGTGTTCTTGAGGGGGTCGGCAGTTTGTGCAGGCTACTCTTCCGCTTATCAGTATTTGTTGCAGCACATGGGCATCCAATGTGTTCAGGTGCGCGGTGTTGCCGATGGCGTAGGCCACGCATGGTGCATCGTTCAGCTCGATGGTGCGTACTACCAGATAGATCCCACTTGGGGCGACCCGCAGTTCCTCGACGAAGAATTCAACGTAGGCGACGATTACGTGAATTACGAATATCTAGCCATCACGACCGACGACATATCGGCGACGCATATGGCCGATGGGACGTTCGCAATTCCACTGTGCGCTTCGACTGAGGACAACTATTTCGTACGCGAGGGGCTTCTGTTCGACTGGGCAGACGCCGGACGGTTCGGACAGCTCGTGTCCGATGCCGAAGCAACGGGCGAGTTGGCCGTCCAAATACGCTGTTCGACCGATGAGGTGTTCCAAGAGCTGCTCGATGGGTTCGTCATGACGGGGGATTTGGGTTTCAATCTGTCCGATGGCGAGTACCGCTTCAGCTACAACGACAGTCTTCGCACGATCACCGTCTTCCAATAGGGGCAATCAAAATGGCACGTAGCTCCCAGGGAACAGTGTGCCATTTTCGAGAGTGGCACACTGTTCCCTGGGAGCTACGTGCCATTTGCACCATTCGAAGATTTCGCGATTGCTTGCATATACCAAACAAATGTTCTATACTTGATGAACTATGTCGAAGGAATCACGCATCATATTAGGTATCGATCCCGGCTTGGCCAACACTGGTTGGGGCGTTATCTCGCAAGATGGGTCACGGCTCGCGTGCTTGGCGTACGGGTGCATAAGCACACCGTCCGATATGCCGCTCGAGCAGCGGCTCGCCAAGATTCACGAACAGATCGGCGCCGTCGCCGAACGCTATCGGCCGACGTGCGTTGGCATCGAGACGGTTTGGTTTGGCCAGAACATCACGGCAGCTTTTGCGACAGGCCAAGCGCGTGGTGCGGCGTTGGTCGCATGCGCGCAAGCCGGCTTGCAGGTGGGTGAGTTTTCGCCCAAGCAGATCAAGCTGGCAGTCGTGGGTGCTGGCGGTGCCGACAAAACCCAAGTGCAGTACATGGTCAGGCAGCTGCTCTCGCTCGATGCTGCGCCCAAGCCCGACCATGCAGCCGACGCGTTGGCGGCGGCCATCTGCTATACGACACATCAAGGCTTTGCAGGAAAGGCGGGGGTCGAATGATTGCGTTTCTCGAAGGGGTCATTGCTGGCAAAACCCTCGCGAGTGTCTACCTGAACGTCGGCGGTGTCGGGTTCGAGGTGGGCATGTCCCAAGCAGGGCTTTCGAAATTGCCGCAAGTTGGCGAGCAAGTGCTTGTGCACACGTACTTGCAAGTGCGCGATGACGGCATGTCGCTCTTTGGGTTTCTCTCGCTTGAGGAAAAGGCTTTGTTCGAAAAGCTCATCACAGTGAGCGGCGTCGGTCCGAAGGTGGCGTTGGCAGCGCTTTCGTCGTACACGCCTTCCGAGCTGGCAACGCTCATTGCGGCGCAGGATATCGCCGCTGTCCAGCGCATTCCCGGCGTGGGGAAGAAGACAGCTTCGCGCATCGTCCTCGAGTTGAAAGGCTCGCTCGATCAGGGCATCGGTAGCTTGTTCGCCGAAGACGAGCAGGTGGTCAGCAAGGCGGTTGAAGGTGCGCGTGAGGCGCTTCTCTCCATGGGCTTCACGTCAGCCGAAGCCGATTTGGCATTGAAGGGCGCGCCTGAGGACGGCACCGAATCTTCGCTGCTACAATACGCACTGAAGAAACTCGGCGCATAGGGGCTCCATGGCATCAGGAATCGAAATCGAAGGTATCGTGTTCGATGCGGGCAGCATGCCCCACGGCTCGGTCATCGGTCAGGACGGCAACGCGTCGGACGCGCGTGAGCGCACCGTGTCGGCAGAGCTTCAGGAAGACGATCTCGCGTTCGACCGAAGCTTGCGCCCGAAATATCTCAAAGACTACCTCGGTCAGGAAAAGATCAAGGAATCTCTCGCGATTCTCATACAAGCGGCCCAAGCTCGTGGTGAGGCAGCCGATCACATTCTGTTTTCGGGCCCTCCCGGTTTGGGTAAAACAACGCTCGCAACGGTTGTCGCCAACGAAATGGGCGCCAACATCAAGACGACCAGCGGTCCTGCAATCGAGCGCACCGGAGACCTTGCAGCCATTCTCACGAACCTCGAAGAAGGCGATGTGCTCTTCATCGACGAGATTCACCGCATGAACCGCATGGTCGAAGAAGTGCTTTACCCCGCACTCGAAGACTATGCGCTTGACATCGTGGTGGGGAAGGGTCCTGCTGCGCGTTCCATCAGGCTCGATTTGCCGCATTTCACGCTCATCGGCGCAACGACGCGCACGGGCTTGCTCACCGGGCCGCTGCGCGACCGCTTCGGCATCGCCTTCAGGTTGCAGTACTACAATCCCGATGAGCTCGCTGCCATCGTGCGTCGATCGGCATCCATTCTCGACGTGCAGATTTCGGAAGACGGCGCGCTAGAAATCGCCCGCCGCAGCCGTGGCACACCGCGTCTGGCGAACCGCCTCCTCAAGCGCGTGCGCGATTGGGCGCAAGTGCGTGGCGACGGCATGATTACCGAAGACGTGGCGGCCGAAGCGCTTAGTTTCTTCGAAGTTGACTCGCTTGGCCTCGATGCCATGGACAATCGCATTCTCGAGATGCTGGCTGTCCAGTTCAGCGGGCGGCCCGTCGGCTTGACCACGATGGCTTCAGCTTTGTCCGAGGATCCCGATACGATTGAAGACGTTTACGAGCCGTTCCTCATGCAGCAGGGTTTGGTTGTCCGCACGCCCAAAGGGCGCCAAGCGACGGCACGCGCTTACGAGCATTTAGGTCTCGTGCCACCTGAGGGTGTGTAACGGTCAGGCTTTTTTACCGCATGTGTTCGAAAGGAACCGAATGCTTGAACAAGACTATCTCATGAAACTCATCCTTCAGTTCTTCCGTGGAATGGTGCGTTCGTGGGAACTCAAAGAAGAGAAGGACGATCCTGAGCTGGCTGCCGATATGCTCGAGACAGCCATCGGCACTGCGACTGAGATGGACGGCGCCGTCCTCCTTTCGCTGTCCCCCGATTCCATTGCCCAAGTGCTGCGCGTTTCGGGCACCGACCCAAATGTCGTCGAGTTTGTAGCTCGCGGGCTCTTGCTCGAATCGGTGTATCTATCCGAAGCAGGCAATGGCGAGCTTGCGGGTGTCAGGGCTGCACAGGCTCGTGCGCTTGCTGATGATTACGGCTTCGAGTTGCCCGACGATCCGACGGATTTCGATGCGATGGAAGAAGATCTCGACGAGATTGCACTGCAAGGCGACTTGGATGACGACGATCCTCTTGCGTTTCTTAACAATTTCTAGGTAACGCTTGGTTAAAGATTCTGAAACAAATTAAATTATAGGTATTTTTATCGAATTTTAAGATATAGT
>CACZIP010000121.1 GCA_902781245.1 uncultured Coriobacteriaceae bacterium
CATGAGGAAATCGGGACTTGCCAGGGAGAAAGCACTCACGAGGACGAACGGCATCACGGCGACCACGCGGGCCGAAAGCTTCGCCTGAGCCGTCTGCACGCGCAGCGACCTGCGCAGCGCAAGCTCGCCTTTGACCGTCTCGGTTGCCGCCTGCAGTACCTGCCGCATGGCACCACCCGATTGGTGTTGGACGTCGAGCGCGACCGCCACGAAGGCGAGCTCTGTCGCGCACGCGCCCCGCCGAAGCTCGCGCAACGCACGGTCTGCACCGCCACCCATCTCGAGAACGTGAGAAGCACGCGCGAACGTCTCGGACAAAGGACCGTCAACATCCTGTGCCACCTGTTGAAACGTCTGCTGCAGGGTGAACCCCGACCCGAAACAGGCTGCCATGGACTCGAGCGCAGCTGGAACGGAATCGCGCGCTGCCTCCATGCGTTTGTCGCTCGCATTGCCCACAGCCAACACCATGAGGGCGCATACGCACGCCGGCACCGCCACCGCAGCTATCGGACTTGCAGTGGCCAAGCCGACAATGCACCCCAACGCGATTGCAAACGCTATGACAACCGACATGAGCGACTCGGATGTTACGGTCATACCGCGGCATTCGAGCAAATAGACGGCTTCGTCAACCACGTCTGCCGCTTTCGTCCACTTGAGGACTACCTGCGCAGGAGCCGCAAGGACGGCGTAGCCGTTGCGCAAACGCCACAGCACAAGATTCGAGACGTTCAGCTTCTCACCTTGCGCGGCGAGCGCCGCCTTGCGACGGTGCAGCACCTCTTCTGCAACCCATAACACCGAAGCAGCGAATGCAAATGCGGTCACGACAGATAGAACGGCAAAGAGCACACCTCTTTCCATTGCTCCACCTCCTCCTTGCTCACAGAGGCGTACAGCGGCGCGTTGTCGACCCAGCCAGGCGTCTCCTCCCAAACTCCGCGCTCCTT
This sequence comes from uncultured Coriobacteriaceae bacterium, assembly GCA_902781245.1. Lineage (GTDB taxonomy): Bacteria > Actinomycetota > Coriobacteriia > Coriobacteriales > Eggerthellaceae > UBA9715. The sequence continues at coordinate 954 of CACZIP010000121.1, forward strand.
TCCAACAGCCCTTCGGTAGTAGGGGACGGTGATGCATCGCCGAACATCGGAATCGAAGGTCAAGCCCACGACATCGGATACGCATCGGGAGCCATCGGGCGAGCGCCTCATCTGCACGACGAGGTCGATGGCGCTCGCGATGTTGGCTTCGATCACATCGATCGGCAGATCAGCCTCATACCGCACCATCGTCGTCAGACGGGCTATCGAATCCTCGGGCGAATTGGCATGCAGCGTCGTGAGAGAGCCGTCGTGGCCGGTATTGAGCGCTTGCAACATATCGAGGGCTTCGGACCCGCGGCACTCGCCGACGATGATTCGGTCGGGCCTCATGCGCAGCGCATTGATGACAAGTCCTCGAATGGTGATTTCCCCGAGTCCTTCGGCGTTTACAGGTCTCGCCTCCATCCTGACCACATGAGGATGCTCGAGGAAACGCAACTCGGCAGAGTCCTCAATCGTAACGATGCGCTCCCGATGCGGTATCACGCAGGACAAGCTGTTCAACAAAGTGGTTTTGCCGCTACCTGTGCCGCCGACGACCGCGATGCTCTTGCGCATGCACACGGCCCATTCCAACAGCATGCGCACCTCAGGCTCGACCGAGCCCATCAACTCCATTTCCTCTAGGGTGATGACATGGCTTGCGAACTTGCGGATGGTCACGTACGGACCGCCGAGGCCCACAGGCGACACGACGACGTTCACGCGATGCCCTTGTGGCAGGCGGGCATTGACCAGAGGCGAAGCTTCGTCGACGCGCCTTCCGAGCGGGCCGAGAATACGGTCAATCAACGCCCGCAGTTCGGCTGCGTCGGCGAAGCGCTTGTCGGTACGTTCGAGCACGCCATCGCGTTCGATGTACACGACATCGGGTCCGTTCACCATGATCTCGGTGATCGTCTCATCAGAGATCAAATCCTCGAGCACGCCGAACCCGAACACGGCATCGACGAGCTGGTCAGTCAGACGTATCCGCATCTCCTGATCTGCATATGCCCAGGCAAGGCCTTCGAAAGCCCGCCGACAGGCGCTACGCAGCTCGCTGCGCGCCCTCTTGGGATTGTCAACCGCCAACTGGGCGAGTTCGTCGACTGAGACGAGCGATTGCACTTGGCTCCTCAGCGTCTGGAGCAGCAAGCCCTCGTCAGCCGGTCGCTCCTCGACAAAGTTGCCAGCACGTTGCACACGTTCGGACAATGTCATGACTTTCTCCTTCCCCACTTGCGTCCAGCATGGCGGCCTCGACGCTTTTCTTCATGACCCATGATGGAAGGCTCAAGTGAATCCTTGCGCCTTTCGCCATCTGGCAAGACCTTGGCAAGAAGCTGCTCGAGGCTCGTGCAGAACTCGTTGCGTGTTTTCAGGAGCTCGGTAGGCGAGCCTGCGCTGAGAAGCTCCTCAACATCGGCACCGCCGTCTTTCAGCTCGAACACGGGCACGCCCCGCAGCGCGCACGACACATCGATGGATGTGAGCGGCGCTCCTTTCGCGCATCGATTGATTGCGAACTTGAACGGCCCGGTCGCGATACCGCATCGGGCACACAGCTCGAGTGCGTGTTTGCACGCACGTATGGACGACGCCCTCTGGTCGATGAGAAAAAGTGCTGCATTGCTGCGCTCGAGTAGCGCTGCATGTTGTTCCGCCCATGCCGCACCGGTATTGGCTATCACGACATCGAACTTCGCTGCGATTAAGTCGAAATGCTCGGGCAACGCGCGTACGACAAGTTCTGCCGTTTCGAGGCGCTCGGGCGCGGCCAGCACCACCGGGCCCGCAGCAGACCCCGTCCCCGAGCCCGTGCATCGTTCGATCTCACGGTCGACAAGGTCGGGATGCGCAAACGCCTCGTCAATGAAAACGGGATCCTTGACACCCGACAGCAGCGCCGCATCACCGAACTGCAAATCGTAATCGAGGAGCAGCGTGCGGTACCCCATCTCGTGGGCAACATGTGCCCCTATGACCGAGACAACACTCTTGCCCGCTCCCCCACTTCCGCTGACTATCGGCATGACAAACGCGTTCGTCTGCAACGCTAGACGGGCAAGCGCGTGCACGGGCTCGCTTTTTCGCTCCACGAGAGTCCGCGCCATCTCTTCTTGCTGCGATGGCGACGCATGGGCGGCGAGCTTTGGACGGGCTGCTTCGACCACCTGCGCCTCGACGAGCGCTGGCTTGATGGCAGCGTTTCTACCCTTCATCTCGCTGTAGCTGCGCACGAATGTGCCCATGTCGAGAACTTCGTCTATGTTCGCGTTGTGCGCCCTGCTCAAAACCGAACCGCACGCCTCTCGGTGTACGAGACTCACGAACAAGTCCGGACGGTCTTCCTTCAAGGTCGCTGCGAGGTTAATCGGCTCGACATCGTCGCATGACACGACCCACACCCGCTCGATGCCTTCGTCTTGCGCGATGGAGCCGCGAGCCTCCTCGCCGTCGGGAAACACCTCGAGCCAGCTTTGACTCTCGAGGTTCTCGCCGGACAACCCGATGCACGATGGGTCGATGCGCGACGCATCGTCTATGCAAAGCGCTGCACGCCCGCTCATGACTTTTCGCTTTCGGACGATGAGGCTTCCGCTCCACTTGACGCGCCGCTGCTATCGCTCGACACGGCTCCATCGACACGCTGCCCCGGCAACACGAAATACAGATCGGTCTTGTTGGAGGCTGCAACGATTTCCTCTACGCGGTCGGGATTGACCGCAAGCGTTATCCAGCCTGAATCCGATGACGTAAGCGAGCCGGAAGATCCGACGGAAGAGTCGAGCACCAGCACATCGCGCGCCAACACGGTCGTCGTCGAACCGCCTGATGAGTACACGTCAACTGACATATGGGGACGAATGGCGCCACCAACAGCTCGCACGGCCTTCGCAGGGACGCTGACTGCAGCCTTGCCCTCGGGCACCTCCAGCGCATCTCGGTCGCTCTCGAAACGCTTCTGGCTGATGACCTCGCCTTTGACGATAGAGGACGTCGCCGTCTTGCCGACGATCTCAGAACTCTCGCGTATCGGCTCCTCCGGCAGCAAATCAGCGACCCACAGGCGCATTTCGATTGCAGACAGATCGACTCGCTCTCCGGCTCCGATATCGCGCGTCGCCACGCACACCTCGACCTGCTCGCCTCCGTAGCGGGCAAGCGCTTCAGCGCGTGCAGCATCTGCCTCTCCCTGGACGTTGGCCATGAAACCAGCTACACATGCCGCGCACAATACGCCACAAGCAATGGAAGCTGCTGTCATATGACTTTGCTTCATCTCGTCTCCCCCGATCGAATCCTGCATCCGATGCTAGAGGGAGACGTTTCTACGGTTCAACCCGCACCGATTGACGAAACGAGCGATGCCAGCGCTCGTCCAGTCGATGTGCTTTCGCGAAACCTATGTCATTTACTCCGCAACGAGCAATCTCTATGCCACAATACAACCGTCATTGCACCGAAAAGAACTCGCTCGATTTTCGAAACCGCAGACCATCAGAGCGCTTAAGAGTGAAAGAACGGTGAACATGTGCGCATCGGGCATCGTGGATTGAAGTTTCCACCAAATTGTGGGAAACTGATTCACCGTCGAAAGACGCATTTGGTCGAGTGGCGCAGCGGGAGCGCAGGTGCCTTACAAGCACAAGGTCGGGGGTTCAAATCCCTCCTCGACCACCATGAAAGCAAAAGCCCCAGCAATGGGGCTTTTTCATTAGTGGCTTGCAACAGAGACCGGGTCTCTGTTGCAGCCAGTTACGCATTCTTGTACCCACCGAAGAAATCTCTGAGATCATCACCAGACGCCGATGGAAAGCCATTGCCCGAACCGAGCGTCCACGTCCCATTGACCTTCAACAGCGTGACCGCTGGCGTGAGATACCCCTCGGTTTCCATGCCTCGACCCTGAGGGCCGCTTACCGTGAACCGCACGGTCAATGACACAACATCATCCAAGCTGTACGCATCGCGCTTGCCTTCGGGGACATAGCCTTTGAGCTTCTCCCCAACAGCCGCAACTTCCTCAGGTTCATACGTCCGAACATCCAGAATCTCGTAGTCGATCGTATAGCCTGAACCGTAACGCTCGCTCAAGTCGGCCCTCATGTCATCCAAAGCCGTCTGATACAAATCTCGGTAATACCCCATGAGCTCGTCGAGCGTCTTCGGCTCATTCGTGATACCGTTCAACATCTCGAGAGCACCTTCAACGGCCGAGAAGTCCATAAGCGCCATCAGGCTGCTGGCATTGCTCGTCTGCAAAGCATCGAGGAACCCATCGATAACCTGACGCCATCCTTCAGCTTCGCCCTCGGCAGTCAAATCAGCAGCTTGCATCTCGGCGTCAATCCGCGGGACATACGATCTCAGGCTCATGTACACGTAATCGCCCATGTTTGTCCCGTCTTCGACCAGGCAATAGCGCGGCTGCCACAACATATCACTATCACCGGCTTCATCCTCAAAAGCCAACAACCGCATGTCGTACGGGTCGGTCTGATAGCCCACCTCCCCCACTTCGCCCGTCCTGGCGTCGCGCATGGTCATGGTGGCCTGACCATCAGAAAGCAGCAGATCGACCAGCTTCGCGCTACCCGCCGGATTCACAGGGCGTCCGTCCACGTCGTAGTAGGTCGTCGTCTCAATCTCACCGTTGCTGTCGTATGACACTTCAATCACCGCGAAGCCCCAGATGGTATTGACGGGTTCGCCCGATTCATCGAAGTAGCTCCGGCGGATCTCCTTGCCCTGTGCGTTGCGCTCAAACGTGGCCGACGCAAAACCGCCGGTTTGCATCTTGGGTTTGCCGTCCTTGCCGTAGTAGGTTCGACTGATCTCCTGACCCCGCTCGTAGGTTGACGACCAACCTGCGAACCGTTCAGCCAGCTCGCGTAGATTACCGTCTACGTCGTAGTAAAACGCCGAAGTCTGCTGGTTGTTCTCGTCGTACTCGCACATAATACGCGCCACCAGAAAACCGCGGCTGCCAATGGGCTCATCGTTCTTTCCGAACACCGCTTCATCAGTCCGATAGACGTAGTCCTTGAACGCACAGGTGTAATGCACGACCGTCGCGCCGTCTTTGTCGTACCAAATTGCGTCGGTAACGTTGCGGAAATCGTTGTGAGTAAGGCGATAGCCTTGGAAGCCGGCAGGCGTGTCAACTGGATTACCGTCGGCATCGAAATAGTCTATCCCCACTAGATTGCCCACGTCGTCGTAGTTGCGTACTCCGATGGCGTAACCTTCTGAATGCACCACGGGGTTGCCCGCCGTGTCGAGCGCCGTGGTCTTCGTGCGTTGACCGGCTTCGTTGTACTCGATCACAAGCGATGCATAACCCTCTTCTGTCAGGGTGAGATTGCCATCGAGGTCGCGGAAATCACGACGTACTTCGAGCCCGCGATCGTCGTACTCGATTGTGGTATGCTCACCCACTTGCGCGCCGTCAGACGCAATAGCCAGGCGCTCGATCACTTTGCCACGGAAATCGCACGGCATGTATTCGACAGCACAACCCGTGGCTAGGCTGTTGGTCG